>DMTJ01000023.1 GCA_003477185.1 Lentisphaeria bacterium | reverse complement strand
GGAAAAAGTGATGCCGCAGCTTGAGGAGCTGACCACGGAGTACGGTGATGTGTTCATGGTCTGGTTCGACACGCCGGTGCATATGAATGACAGGCACTGCGAAGCGCTGATGGCGCTGATCGCCAAGAACCAGCCGGGCGCACTGGTCAACTCGCGACTGGGCAACGGCTACGGGCATTTTGACGTCTCGATTGATGCTGGCAAACGGCCCAACGTCTGCAAGGCAGATTGGCTGCCCGACCTGAAGGTGCCGTGGCAGACCCACGAGACAGTCACCAAAGGGGGCTGGGGCTACACCACGTATGGGAGCGAAACAGACCGATCCGCCGACTATGCGGAACTAATCGGTCATGTCTGTAATGTGGTCTGCTACGGCGGCGTCTTCCTGCTGAACGTCGGGCCGCGCCCGGATGGCGTGATCCCACCCTCGCAGGTTTCCAGCCTGCGGGCCATCGGCGATTGGCTAACGGTGAACGGCGAGTCGATCTACGGCGCCGACCCAAGCCCCCTGGTCTTTCCACCCTACGCCATCACCAGCAAGCCCGGCAAGCTCTATCTGCACCTGCGAGAGATTCTGAACAACCAGGTGAGTCTTCAAGGGATCCTGACAGGGGTAACCAAGGCCTATTGTCTGGCCGACCCCGCGCAGACGGCCCTGGATTTTAGTCAGGACGGAGCAGAGCTTGCGGTCACCGTGCCCGATGCGGCGATCCAGCTGCATGTCACCGTGATCGTGCTTGAGTTGGCCGCAGAGCAGGCCCAGGTGGCCGACGAGACCTTGCAGCAGAATGCCGATGGCAGCATTGAGCTACCGGCCGAGAGCTGCGAGTTCGCCGTCCGCCGCACCAGCTACGACTACGACCGCAAGGTCACCGTGCGCTGGGGCGAGCACCCCTTGCAGGGCTTGCTCTGGACGGTGAATGTCAGCGCGCCTGGCGAATTCTGCGTCATCAGCGAAGATTCGGGCGATGAACGGCTGGAGTACGAGCTGATCACCCGGGACGACACCTTGATGCTCAATGCCTTAAGCGGTGAGGTCGGCGTGCTGAGCAAGAAGCCCCAGACCGGGACGATTCGCATCGAGCAGGCTGGGCGCCAGCAGATCGTGGTTTACCCGAGAGTGACCGCCAGGCTCAACTGGAGCTACAACTTCAAGGGGCTGGAGCTGGTGCCCGTCCACGAAGGGGGAGAGGTGCGACGTCATTGATGCCGTCAATCTGATCAACGATGTGAATAGGCTCGCGAACAACTCCCTGGTTCTTGAAAATGTGATCGAAAAAATCACATACACTCGACTTGCCTTGAATCCTGACGCTCTGCTCCCCATCCACTTCGACAAAAACGCTAAGTTTTCCCTGCCGCGTAGCCCAGGGGCTGATCTGCCTCCTGTGATTCGCCTTTTCCTGAAGTAGCCCCCACAAACAGCAAGGACACTCGCAGAATGATCTCCAGAATCCTACCACTCTTCCTAGCGCTTTTGTGTGCTGCGACCCAGCACGCCATTGCCGAGCGTCCCAATGTCATCCTCTGTATGTCCGACGATCAGGGCTGGGGGGACGTCGGCTACAACGGGCATCCGGTCCTCCGGACGCCGCACCTCAATCAGATGGCGAGAGAGGGCATCCGCTTTGATCGCTTCTATGCAACTTCACCGGTCTGTTCGCCCACCCGTGCCGCCTGCCTCACTGGGCGTCATCCCTACCGGCACGGGATTCCGTTCGCCAATATCGGCAAACTGATGAAAGAGGAAATCACCTTGCCCGAAGCGCTTCAGGACCAGGGCTATGCGACGGGCCATTTCGGTAAATGGCATTTGGGCTCACTGACCACTAAAATCAAGGATGGGCATCGTGGTCGCCCCGGTAGCACAGCTGTCTATTCCCCACCATGGGAAAACGGCTACGACGAGTGTTTTGTCGCGGAGTCCGGGGTCCATACCTACCATCACGAGGGCTCTTACGAGGCTCTTGGAACCCATTACTGGACCGGCTTGGATCAGATGGTTCCTGCAGCAGAAATCTCCGGCGATGATTCAAAACTGATCATGGATCGGGCTCTTAGCTTCTTGGAGAAAGCGGCTGGCACGGAGACTCCGTTTCTTGCCGTGATCTGGTTCCATACGCCGCATCAGCCGGTCGTCTCGGCCCCGCCCTATACGGATGGCTATGAGGAACACAAGGACTACTATGGCTGCCTCACCGCAATGGACGAACAGATGGGCCGTCTGCGCGCCAAGCTGAAAGGCCTCGGGGTCGAGGATAATACCATGCTGTGGTTCTGCTCGGATAACGGGCCGACTAAGGTTAAAAACAGCTGGGGAAGTACGGGCGGCTTGAAGGGCGGCAAGCGGTCTCTTTATGAGGGGGGCGTGCGCGTCCCGGGCCTGCTGATTTGGCCGCGGCTGATCGAACAGCCCCGTGTCGTCTCGATGTCGTGCAGTACGAGTGATTATTTCCCCACCGTGCTCGATGCGTTGGGCCTTCAGCTTCCCGACAGGCCCTATGATGGCATCAGCCTGCTGCCGCTGATTAAGGGCGAGATGAGCGAGCGACCGAAGCCTTTGTACTTTGAGCACTGCTTTCGGCAGTCGTTAGCCTTTGTCGATGATAACCCAGAGAATCAGACGGCGGTGATTGAGAATCGCTACAAGTTGCTCAGCATCGACGGGGAGAAAACCTACCAACTATTCGATCTGCTCGAGGACCGGGAAGAACGAAAGAATATTGCCGCACAGCACCCGGAGATGGTCCAGCGCATGCTGCGAGAACTCGAGGTGTGGCGCGAATCGTGGCGCGAGAGCGCCGCCGGCAAAGACTATGGGAGTAGGCCGTGAGCCAAGGCGAGGGCACCCGAATCCTGTCGCTCTTCCTGGCCCTGCTCTGCGCTGCGGCTCTGAACGCGCTCGCCGCCCAGCCCAATGTTCTGGTGATTCTGACCGATGACCACCGGGCAGACTATCTGGGGTGTCAGGGCCATCCCATCGTCAAGACCCCTCATATCGACCGGCTGGCGGCCGAAGGCGTTCGTTTCCGTGAGGCGTTTGTGACCTCGGCCGCGTGCACGCCCAATCGCACCTGCCTGCTGACGGGGCAGTACGAGCGCAAGCATGGCGTGACCTTCGGGTCGGCGAGTAGCCTGACCGAAGAGGCCTTCGCCGAGACTTATCCGATGCAGCTGCGTCAGGCTGGCTACTACGTCGGCTACGTGGGCAAGAACCACACGCCGATTGGTGCCGGAGCCGGGATCAACAAGAAGCCAAAGATGACGACGCAACAGCTTGCCAAGGCAAAGCCGCATCTGGGCTACCATAACGGCGTGATGGAGGGGGGCTTCGATTACTGGTACGGCAATCATAACCATTCTACCTTTTATCCGAAATGGAGTCACCCGATTTACCTGAATTCTAGGGCAAATACCCAGGTTGAGATCTTCCAGGAAGGCGCGCTGAGCTTTCTGAAGCCCGATCCTGAATTTGCCGGGGCCAAGGACTTTCTGCGGACCAAGCCAGCGGACAAGCCGTTCTGCCTGCTGGTGAATGTCAACGTGCCGCACGGGGCAGGTACCAGCAGCATGAAACAGCTCCCGGGGGATCCCGACCTCTACAAGACCACCTACCGCGACCAGATCGACCAGATGCCCCTGCCGGAGACCTACATCGCCAAGGCGGAGATCAAGACGCCGAAGATCCCTAAGCACGTTTACAGCGCGGTGACCATCCCATCCTATGACTATGTCCAGACCCCGGAGGCACTGCGCGAACGAATCGTGCGCACTTGCCAGACGGTGACGGGTGTGGATCGCTTGGTCGGCGCTCTGGTAGCCGAGTTGAAAGCGCAGGGCCTTTACGAGAATACGCTGATCGTCTTCACTTCAGATCACGGATTGCTGTTTGGGGAGCACGGCTTAGGGGGCAAGGTGCTGCTGTATGAAGACGCGCTCCGCGTGCCGCTGATCATCGTCGATCCCCGTCTGCCCGCCGCGCGTCGAGGCACGGTCGTGGATGAACTGGCGTTGTCCATCGACATCGCGCCGACGATTCTGGAAGCAGCCGGAGCGCCCACCCCGCAGGAAATGCAGGGCAAGAGCCTGACTCCCATCATGCGGCAAGAGGCCGGTGCGTGGCGGGACGATTTCTTCTGCGAAAACATGTTTATGGGCCAGTTCTACCCGCGCATCGAAGGCGTACGCAGCAAGACCTACAAGTACATGCGCTACTTCGACAAGAAGAAGGACAAGCTGCACATCCAGGCTCTGACTGCCTCGATCAAGGGCGAGGAGCCCATCTACGAGGAACTATACGACATGAAAGCCGACCCGCGGGAAACCAGGAACTTGGCTGAGCTGCCGTCGCATGCCGAGATTCTGGCACAGTACCAGGCGCGCTGCCAGGAGTTGGTCGTCAATGCCAAAGGCGGCGACGACTATCCGAAGACGCACCGAATGACGCACATGCGGGGCAGAAGGTAGGCGATGAGGCGGCGCAGAGAATGGGACGTGACCGGATTGACGTCAGTGACGTCACTCACAGCAGTTACTAACGTCAATACAGTCAACAATGTCAGCACAGTCTCTCCCAAACCAACAGGACACACCGCACCATGACCATCCGAATTCTGCTTCTCTTCCTGGCCCTGCTATGTGCGGCGGCCGCACCGGCCTTGGCCGCCCGGCCCAATGTTGTCCTGATCATGACTGATGATCAGGGCTACGGCGACCTTGCCTGCCATGGCAACCCGGTCCTCAAAACACCAAATCTCGATCAGCTGCACTCCGAGTCAATTCGATTGACCAACTTTCACGTCAGCCCGTTTTGCACGCCGACCCGCGCCGCGCTAATGACTGGCCGTCACCCTGCTCGCAGCGGAGCGTACCGCACCTCCAGCGGACGCAGTAATCTTCATCACGATGAGATCACGATGGCTTCGCACTTCGCGGCCGCGGGGTATCACACGGGGATGATTGGCAAGTGGCACCTCGGTGACAACGCGCCCTGTCGTCCGCAGGACAAAGGCTTTCACGATGTCATTTGGCACAAGGGCGGCGGCATCGGCCAAGCGGCTGATTTCTATGGCAACGACCAGTTCGATGACACCTACGAACGCAACGGCACCTACGAACCGTTCGAGGGCTACGCCACTGATATCTGGTTCGCCGAATCGATGCGCTTCGTCGAGGAGAACAAGGACAAGCCGTTCTATCTCTATGTGTCACTCAATGCGCCTCACTCTCCCTACAAGGTGCCGGAAGAATGGGCCGCTCCCTACCGGGAAAAAGTGAAATGGAAAGGTGGCGCCGAGTTCTACGGCATGATCACCAATCTCGATCACAACCTCGGGCTGCTGCGCGAAAAACTTGCTGCTTTACAATTGGCTGACAATACGATCTTCATCTTCCTGACGGACAACGGCACGTCTGCAGGAGTTGCTCGGCAAGCTCTCGAGAAAGGAGACTATCGCGGTTTCAGCGCCGGCATGCGAGGCGTCAAGTCCACGGTGTACGAGGGGGGCCACCGAGTGCCATTTTTCATTCACTGGCCTGCTGGTGGTGTCCAAGGAGGCGAAGATCGTGCCCAGCTGACCGCGCACTTGGATGTGTTACCGACTCTGGCCGAGCTCTGTGGATTTTCTCTGGCGGATTCAGTGACACTCGATGGCGCTTCATTTACCAACGTCTTGCACGATGCCAGTGCGCCGGCGCCACGGGACCATTACATCACCCAGCTACACGGCGGTGCCCGATTCGTCAGCGAACCCAAGCCCTTTCTCACATCCTGCGTGGTAAAGGATGACTGGCGGCTTCTCGACGGCGAAAAGCTCTTTAATCTTAGGGAAGACCCGACGCAGAGCCGGAATGTTGCGGAACGACACTCGGACGTAGTGGCGAAACTGCGCGCACTTTACCTGAAATATTGGACTTCGGTCTCCCCGCGAATGACGCCGGTCGCCCTCGACCTCGGTCATCCCGCAGAAAACCCCACCACGCTCTGTGCCCAAGACTGGTATCTGACGACCGGCAATCCGCCATGGAATTTCAGCGAGATCAATCGGCTCAAGCGCATCACCGGCCCTTGGCATGTGGATGTGACCAGGCCCGGCACCTATCGATTTACTCTGCGTCAGTTCCCCGCAGTCGCGGATAGACCGGTCAAAGCTGTGCGCGCTAAGATGCGCATCGCTGGCCTGGAAAAAGAATGTCCGGTTGAACCGGGAAGCAAGGGCGTGGTTTTCGAACTCGACCTGCCCGCCGGGCCAACCACGCTGGAAACCTGGCTTTACGATGAAAAGGATGAAGCAGGCGGCGCCTACTTTACCGAGGTCGAGTGGCTGGGCGCCGTGCCAGATCCACGCGCTGCCTGGATGGACGAGGATAAATTTGGCCTCTTCATCCACTGGGGGCTCTATTCCCAAGTCGCCCGGGGGGAATGGTACATGCACGCGAAGAAGGTCCCTGTCGAGGAATACGCAAAACTCGCCGAAACCTGCAACCCCACCAAGTTCGACGCGGGCGAGTGGGTAAAGATTGCCAAAAACGCCGGGATGAAATACATCGTCATCACCAGCAAGCATCACGATGGCTTTGCGCTCTTCGATTCAAAAGCCAGCGACTACAACATCGTCAGAGCCACGCCCTTCAAGCGCGATCTCATCGCCGAACTCAAGCAAGCCTGCGACGCCGAGGGCATCAGGCTCGGGCTCTACTACTCCCACGCTCAAGACTGGTATCACCGCGGTGGCTCGCCGCGCTATAACTGGTCCGATCCCTCCAGCATGGATGAAATGAAGGACTACCTCGAACACATCTCTCTGCCCCAAGTCAAGGAACTTCTCACCCAGTACGATCCCGACATCATCTGGTACGATACGCCCCGGCGCATGAGCCCCGCTCTCTCAGCCCCCTTTTCGGAGCTTGTCCGTGAACTCAGCCCCAAGACTCTGATCAACAGCCGCATTGCCCTCGATGGCAACAAGATGG
>DMTJ01000111.1 GCA_003477185.1 Lentisphaeria bacterium | reverse complement strand
TTCGGCTTCTTCGAGCTGCTCAGTGACCTGTTCAACCTGGCCGCGGGCTTCTTTGACGCGGAGTGCGCCAACGCCAGGAGGTAGCTTTGAGTTGAGCGATTCGATGAACGCCTGCTGCTCTTGCTGGAGGGCAGCGGCAAAGTGCAACCGCAATTGCTCTACGTGTGATTCGAGGCGAGTGACGTTACGATCGATGCTGCCGTGGGCTTGCCCGAGACTCATCTTTGTATTTTCGCCAGCGTTGGCTAAGCATATGAAGCAGGTCGCTACAGTCGCGATAGCGATAAGTCGCCGTGCGGAGTAGGGTGGCGTATGTGTCAGGGTCATATTCGTTCTCCCGGGTGCGGACGCGCGGCGTCTCTTAAAGTGTTCGCAGGCCCAAAAAGCTACTGGATCTTGCCCGGAATTCAAGGTCGTTCGTGGAGATTGACCAGCGTTCCATGAGTTGACTGCGACTGATCACTGGCCTCCAGTCTGGGTGGCCGCTTAACGATCTGGAATTTTGATGATTTCTCCGACTTTCAGGGTGCGGTTCCGGCTGTGCTGGTTGTAGGCCAGGATGGCTTCCATGGAAACGCCGTAATTTTTTGCAAGCTGCCAGTATGAGTCGCCTGCGATTACCTGATGCATGCGTTGGGGCGGCATCACAGATTCGCGTGCTCGTGGTGCCTGCGTAGGTGGGTTTTGCGGTGCGGCGACTGATTGATCTACGCCCGGAGCCAGGTTGTCCTCGGGCTCAGTGGCCGGAGAAGCCGCGGGAGTGGCAGGCCTAAAGTGGAGGTAGACCCCGCCGAGGACTACGACGTGGCCTAGTCCAACCAGCGCCGCAATGATCCAAAGGCGGGCCAGCTTGTTCATTTCGGGTGGGCTAGGCTCCGCGCTTGGCGGTAACGTCGCTGTGTGCCTTGACCTTTTCGATCTTCCACTCACTGCTATCTTTACGCATGTAGATGGTCACAGGTAGCGTGCGGTTGACATTTCCGGTAATTTCGCGCTTGATCATATGCAGAGTTGCGCTGACGGCAAACTTGCTGCCATCGGAGTTGCGCTTCCAGGCACCTTCCTTTTCGACTTTGAAGTCGTCGTCTGCGTAGGTCTTTATTAGCTTGATCAAGCTGGATGCGCGGGCAGGCTGCTTTGCGTCCTTCTTGTAGAAACGCGCTTGGTCGGTGAAGAATGCGAGTGCCTTTTCGGTGGATTCATTGTCCACTGCGAATTGAAACTCGTCGAGTCGTTTGTTTAGGGCAGAGCGGGCCGCTGGGTCGATCGAAGCTGCCTTTTCCTTGATATCAGCAGCAGCGTTCTGCGTCTTCTCTTTGACTTTATTGAATAATTCAGGCTTATTTTCTTTAATCCAGAATCCACCGCCGACTAGCCCAAGGAGCACGATGACGCCCGCAATCTTGCCGAGCGGCAGTTTCTTCTTCTGCTTGCTGATATTCTCGGTCGTCCGCGCGTCGTCTGCGCCGCACTGCACGGAGCAATAGACGTTGCCTTTGATTTCTTTCGCGCATTCGTCGCAAACGGGCCTGTGACAGGCATGGCAACGGTCAACTGCTTGCGTATTCGGGTGATCTGGGCAGACGATCCCCTCTTGCATCGGTTTCTTTTTCTTTGCCATGATTTGGCTCCTACTTCGTATCGCGCAGCAGCGGAAAAGGTAGCATCTTGCGATGAATCACCAAATATCCCGCGCTTGCGAGTCACGGGTATCGGGTGGAAATTGCGGTTGGAACCTGCGGAAAGCTGGACTTGTCGGGACCCTTTGGGGCGGGCACCGCTTGGTCAGGTCGTCAGGCGTCGATTCCCAGTATCACGCGGAGGGGAAGCGAGGATTGCTGAATGGCAATGGTTTGCCTCAGTGAAAGCGGCATGCGTTGGTGAGACCCGTCACAGTAGATCATCCCTTCGCGTAGCAAGGATGTGAGCCGCAACACGCCCCCGTCGGAGATAACTCCGCCAAGGAACTGGTAGTGCGCGTTGCGAAGCATGGACAGCTCACGGGGGCGATAGTGAAATGCGGTCGAGTCCATTGGTAGCACGGTCCCACCAGCCGCCGCGATCGCGCCAGTAGAGCCGCTGGGCGTACTTACCCAGAGTCCCGAGCCGCGATGGATTTCGCAGTGGTCATCGATCGAAAGTTCGTACTTGGTGAGCGCTGCGGGTACACGATGTGAAAACAGGATGTCATTGGTTACGTGAACTGTAGGGCCGTCATCGATTGATGCGGCCAGCCGCGATAGTTTGGTGATGTGGGCTCTACCAGTGGCGATCGCATCGAGATACGCCCCCACCGTTGAATCGGTGGCTCTGCAATAGTGTCCGACGCTCCGCGCTGGATCGGAATTCACGCCGAATAGAATCTGGTTTGTGACTGGGCGAGCGGCTTCGAAGAACGTTCCGTCGCCACCGACCGCGATCACTATGTCGTGCGGGGCGTAGTTGGTAAGGCGAGCTCGATAGACGGAGCGGAAGGGCAGGTCGCGCTCGCGGATGGCGGCTTCTACGGCGGCCAGGCTCTCGCGATGAGCGGTGTCTGATTCTTGGAGCCTGCGCATGTCCTCAGGAAGGAAGCCAGCTACCTCGGCGGTGAGGCCGCGCTCCCGAAAGTAGATCTGATAGGTGCTTTTTTTGTATACGAGCAGAATATTCATGGAGCGTCAGTCGCGAGTCGGAGCACCAATGGGTCATGGTCGCTGATTCGGGAATTATCTGAGAATTCACTACAGATGTGGACGATGTCGAGTTCCGAGCGTGGCAGCCATTCTCTGCTGATTAGGATATGGTCCAGTTGTTGGGCGTTGCCCTTGTAGGTGTAGGTGTAGCGGTCTGTGGGATCGAGCGCAGATGCGGGGTCTCCGAGGTGCTTGGTTAAGGCACGGAGTGGCGAGGACCAGTGGAAGTCGTTGAAGTCGCCGCAGACGACGATCGGAATGCCTTGGCTTACTTTCTGCAGTTTCTCGACAAAATCGGCCAGTACGTTGGCCTGCTCCAGGCGCGATTTCGTGCTGGTGCGCTCCGGCGGCTGGACGGCACCGAAGATAGCGCCGTCACCCCGCTTGGAGACGAGATGAAGGTTAATTATAATCATGCTTTGATCGCGAAACTGAAACTCTGCGACGAGAGGCTTGCGGGAGTGGTGAAATGCTTCGTGCTGTGGCGCGAGGACGGCTGGGCTGGCCGAAAGCGAGCCGTTCGGAGTGATGGCCACTCCGTAGAATGGGGAGGGATCCTGCCGGGAGATCAAGGTCACGCGATCCGGGCGATAGAGGAAGGCGCAGCGGATGTTGCCACCGGGAATGCCGCCATCGGCCAGATCCCGTGGTGCTACGTCTACGTATTGGTAGTTGAGCGGCCTGAGGGCTTCGCAAAGGGCGTTGCCGGATTCTGATGCGTTCACGACGCCGTCGTTGAGCTTGCCACTGTTATCCTGTACCTCCTGAAGGGCCACGATGTCTGGTCCGCCGAGATGTACGGCGATGGCTTCCCCGAGTAAGGTGCGGGCGAGAATGCCGTTCTTCAATTTGCTGTTCTTGTTGAAGTTTCGAATGTTGAAGGAGGCGATGGTGAGGTGGGTATTGTTGCTGTGGAGTGTGGTTGACTCCGGCTTGAGGCCACCCGCTTCGAGCGGCGGCAGGGCAGCCGTGAGAATGAGGCGCGGTGCCTTCCAGTCATAATGGACGACTCCCGTCAAAGGCTGGCTGAAGCGGTCGCCAACCGTAAGTGGGGGGAGAGAGTCGGCTTCGGCTTCGACGATGATGCGCTCGGGATTGGGGTCGTCTTCCTGCAACACAATGCCGCCTCGGACCGAACGGAGGCTGGCCACCTCTGGAAGCACCACCACGAATTCGTTGCCGTGCTGCACGCCGGAGACAATGTCGGCTGTGGGAAGTTGGATGAGCATGCCTTCGAGGCTTTCCCAATAGTCCAGGCCGTCGGAAGCAGGCTTGAATTGTGAGCGACTGCTGGGGTCTAGAATGTGGCCGTGGGTGTCACTGTCTACAGTTTTGCCCGGCGGGGCAGATCGGTCCTGGCCCAGGATAAGTGGCAGGATGGCAACTTTTTCCTCGGCTGAGACCTGAATCGACTCGCTCACTAGCGTGGTGACCGGCAGCGCATCTGCGTGGTTTCTCGCGATCTGTTCGCGGCAAATGCCCTTGACGGTGACAAGGCTGCCAACTGCGAGGTCATCGGGCATGCCATCTTTGCGGGCTGGCTGGACAAGAATACCCTGCGAGGTTGCGGGGTTGGCATCATCACCTGGCGACTGAATCCAGAAGCGCTTTTCGCTGATGGCTGTGACAACTCCAGAGGTTGTCACGGTGTGGTCTTGGTAGGGTGAATAGTGGCCGGGACCCTGAAGCTCCGGAATCGTCACG
>DMTJ01000044.1 GCA_003477185.1 Lentisphaeria bacterium | reverse complement strand
ATGAAAGCCCGCTTGCTCTGATACACTCGCATTCAGCCCTGCCACGCTCGAATGCGAGTGTATCAGAGCAAGCGGGCTTTCATGACCTGACGCTGGAAACCATCCATGGTCATGGCCTGATGGCGTACTATGCGAAGGTTTTCCGGCAATGGCGCGAGCTGGGGCCAGGACTTCCGCAGACCATCAAGGAGCGCATGTATTCCACATGGTATAAGAATCCCTTCTCGCCGAACTTTCGCTATAGCCTCATTGATGAGCTGTTCCGCTTCGAAGGAGAGGGCGATGACCTCTCTGTGGTTCCCTTTCGAGTGATGAAACGCAAAGGCGTTGACCGTGGTTGGACGGTCCACCAGGAACACGGCACGATCTATCCCTATCAATACATTCGGCCCGGCCAGGACCCGATCCGGGTCAACAACCCATACAAGAGCCAAGTGCCGGAATTCATCATTCGGGTCATGCCGGACTTCAATCGCGACCTCGCTTCAATGCGCCTGACAGCCAACGGTGAAACTGCAGCCGAGAAGGCGTTCCACGATATGCTCGATAAGTTCCAGGGCGCCTCGGGCGTTGTGATCGAAGAGCACATCCCCGAGGATCTGTCTGGAACAGACATCAGCTACCGGATTATGCCGGCCCCGGCGACGGTTCAGCAGCGGGGCGGCAACACGCTTGTCAAGGAGGGAGAAGGCGTCAGAATCACCTGCTCAAACCCAACCGATAAGCAGCTTGAATTGGTCGCCAGACGAGGCGACTCTCTCCCGTTCTATCGCGTCAAGACCGACATTACCAACGCAGGCGGCCTGGGCATGGTGGTCACCAGCGATGGCAGCGGTGCGATCTTGGTGGTCCGCACCAGCGGTCAAGGCGGCCGCGATTATGTCGTGCATCTCGATTTTACCGGGAAGCGCTATATCGAAATCCCCAGCCCGCAAGTCTCCTGGGCCGATGGCCGTTGGCCCTTCTTTGATCATTACAAACGCTGGCGCGGCAACAACATCAGCAAGATCTCCCTGGGGATCGATCGGGTGAAGCCGAACAGCGAAGCCTCGGTCTTGCTTGAGGACCTCCGATTTCTGCCCGAAAAGCCCTCTGCGTTGGTGAATCCGAGCATTCATCTCGGTAGCGGCAGTATCACCATCAACGGCACGATCCCGTCAGATCGATATCTCTGGTATCAGGGGGGCAACACGGTGGGCGTCTATGACTTGAACTGGAACAAGCTTCAGGAGCTCCCGGTCGCGCTGGTCAATGCGGAGGCCGCATCCGGCGATGTCGATCTTTCTGTAACCCACCTCGAGATGAACGGCAGCCCCTGGCTTGAGGTGCAGGTGTTCGTGAAGGATGCGCCCATGCCTGTAAAGCCCGGGAATTGATCGAAAAATGAAATGCCAAGAACTCACATCTCGCATCGACTCAGCGAGTGAGGGGCAGAAGGTTCAAACAAAGCCGCTGCGTTGCGCAGGAGCACGTCCAACGTTGGAGTTCACGGCTTTACGGCCTGTTGATTTAATCGTCCAAAGGACGATTTCTCGCAGAAATGGGAGACGGCGAGCTACGTTGGAGTTCACCGCTTTAGCTGTGTCCCAGGAAGGATGGGGCACAACTAATCGGTCTGTTGATTTAAGGCTGGATCATGGTTTCCGAGCCCCAACGGGGCAGCTGGCATTCACCACGCCTGTAAAACGTAAACATGCGCGCCTGGAGATTCGCCATTTTTCTGTCACCAGCAAGACACCAGCAAGGATTCCCAGTAGATGAATACGATCGTCATTCTTTGCGACACATTACGTCGCGACCATGTCAGCGCCTATACGGGCGGCAAGCCGCTCAATCAGTGCTGGAGCGCCGAGGCACCCGAATGGTCCGTCTTGACCCCAAATATTGACCGGCTGGCCGAGCGCGGGACCGTCTTTACCCAGTGCTACCTCGGCAGTACACCCTGCATGCCGGCCAGACGTGATATCTACACCGGGAAGTACGAATTCCTGACCCGGGGCTGGGGCTCGCTGGAGGAAGAGGACGTCGGCCAGGACTTGCCATCCTTGATCAGCCAAGCCGGGAAAGTCAGCTACCTGATCACTGACCACGCGCACCTCTGGCGCCGAGGCGGTGAAAACTACCATACCGGCTACACCGGCTTTGATCTTGTCCGCGGGACCACAGAAGATCCCTTTCATACCGACCCGGAACCCGATGACTTCACGTACCCGGCAACGGATTCGAAGTACATGGAAATGCTGCCCCATTGGTCCAAGTCGATTCGGGTACGTACCGATGAACTGGAGTGGCCGACGGCAGCTGTCTTTGACAAGGCGATCACGTGGCTTGAGAAGAACCATACGCACGAGGATTTTCATCTTCATGTCGACTGTTTCAGCCCGCACGAACCCTTCGATCCACCGGAAGATCTGGTCAAACTCTTTGATCCGAAGGGCTACAATGTCGATGGTTGGTGGCACGGCATGGAGTATGCCAAGTGGGAAGACCGCATGACGCCCGAGCAATTCAATAACGGTCGGGCCCGCTACGCGGCCAAGGTGATCCATATTGATCGCTGGATGGAAAAGCTCTGCGACACCATGGATCGACTGGATCTGTGGGACGACACGATGCTCATCTTCACGACTGACCATGGCACCTTCAATGGCGATCATGGCCGTACGGGAAAACTGCAGACGCACCAGTTCGATGCCAATTCGCATCTGCCGTTCATCATCGCGCATCCCGGCGGCACTGGCAAACGCTGCGACCAGCTTGTACAGCTTGTTGACATCTATGCGACCACATTGGCCGCGGCTGGCTGCGACGTTCCAGAAGGCATCCACGGTGTGAACCTGCTGCCGTTGCTACAGGACGAGCCCCTGCACACGCGTGACTTTGCCATTGCCGGTATGTTTGGCGACAGTGTCACCCTGACCGATGGGGATTGGGCGCTGCACCAGGCAAACCGTGAAGAGAATCAGCCGCTGAACTGGTATGGCAAGCGTGGTTCATTCCAGCTCACCAGCAGACTCGGAGACTACCAGAACGGGTGCAGACCCGTGTCCGGGACTGCCCGCAAGGGCCCTGATCCGACATGGCTGTCCGACAAGAATCAAGATCCAAGCGAATTAGACAACCTAGCAGAAGAATACCCGGAGAAACTCAAGGAAATGCAAGGGCACTTAATAGAGAAAATCAACGGCCTGAATCTTCCCGGAAGTTGTGCGCAGGAGCAGCTCGAGCGTCTGGAGTTGGTTTCACAAGGGGCAGGATAAGTGGACTCGAAGAATGTGAAATCCTCTGCCTGCTTGCGCCTCCGTGCGAGCAAATCAATTTCAACCAAGCCGTGCGCCGGAGGCCCTATGGACAATCGGTGACCGCTGCGATCGGCTCTCAGAAGAAGGATAACCATGACCATGTGCACACGAAGATTCATTCTTGCGGTTCTTTGTATCTCTCAAACAGTTTTTGCCAGTGAACCATCCAATATTTCACACGGCACGATGCTGGGCGACGTTTCCGAGCATGCTGCCCGCATTTGGGTGCGCACCACCGTGCCAGCCGATGTGACCTGCGCTCTGTTTGAAGATGGTACTACATCAGAGCAGCTGACTCAAACGGTTTGTACCACGTTGGCATCGGACAATACATGCATCATTGACTTTGATGGGCTCAGAAAGGAAACGGACTACAGGTATGTGGTTCGCGTCGGCACATCAGAGCGCCAGGGAACCTTTACAACTCTGGGGCCATCGCTCACCCAAAAAAGCATTCGGATCGTTTACGGATACGGCTATAACCACAGAGAAAAAAAATGAAGCCCGGGACTTCCATCTTCACGGAGATGGCGTCACGCAAAGCGGATCTCGTTCTTTTTCTGGGCGATTTTCCCTATACCGCCAAACGGTTGCAGGGTAGACAGCAGTGAGTCACTCTTTATCCTCTCTCTTTTCGCGTTGTTTCGCGTGTTTCGCGGGCGAGTTCTTCGTGGTGTCTAGCGGGGAAATAGGATGGAAAGTAGTACGGGTCTCCGTGCCCGTCCCATCACGAAGGGAGACGGGCTCGGAGGCCCATCCTACTTTTTGGGCT
>DMTJ01000284.1 GCA_003477185.1 Lentisphaeria bacterium | reverse complement strand
GGGACCAAGGCTACGCGACAGCCTGCTTCGGCAAATGGCATCTGGGCTGGGAATGGGGCCGTGACAGCGACGGCGAATTGGACTTCTCCCGAGCTGTGAAGGGCGGGCCGGTTGCGCATGGATTCGACCACTTCTTCGGCATTGCCGCTTCGCTAGACTTTCCTCCCTATGTCTGGGTCGAGGACGACCAGCCGACGACGACGGACATCCGTCGGTTGGATCCAGAGAAAGAGGGCTACACTGGCCAGCGGTTCATGCGTGCTGGCGAGATTGCTGCAGATCTGATTCCTGAGCAAGTGTTGCCCGAGATTACCTCACGCACCTGCGCATTCATCCAAGAGCAGGCGGCCATCGGGCAACCCTTCTATGCCTACATGCCGCTGCCTTCGCCACATACGCCAATTCTGCCGTCCGCGGCCTTTGAGGGAGCCAGTGGCACCAATGCCTATGGTGACTTTTGCCTGATGACCGATGACGTCGTCGGCCAGGTTATGGTGGCACTCGAAGAGGCCGGTGTGGCCGAGAACACGATCCTTATTTTCACGGCCGACAATGGCTGTAGTCCGCAGGCAGATTTTGAGGCGCTCGCCGCTGTGGGGCACCAGCCCAGTTATCACTTTCGCGGGCACAAAGCGGACATCTACGAAGGCGGCCACCGGATCCCGTTGCTCACGCGTTGGCCAGCGGCAATCCAGGCTGGAACCAGCTGTGACGAGACGGTCTGCCTGGCCGATCTGCTGGCGACCGTCGCTGACATTCACGACGTTTCCCTCCCAAATCACGCCGCCGAGGACAGCGTCAGCAACCTCGGTTTGTGGCGCGGTTCTGCAGCGGACCCGGTGCGCGAAGCCACCGTACACCATTCGATCAATGGCTCATTTTCCATACGTAAGGGGTGCTGGAAGCTCGAATTTTGTCCCGGATCTGGCGGCTGGAGTTTTCCCCGCCCCGGCAGCGACGACCTCCAAGGCTTGCCATCAATTCAGCTTTATGATCTGGAGGCAGATGTCGGCGAGCGGGCTAATCTGGAGGCTGAGCATCCTGAGATTGTGGCCGAGTTGGGCGCGCTCATGCGGCAGTACGTAACCGCGGGGCGCAGCACGCCAGGTGAGCCACAATCCAATACCGGTCCGGAATTCTGGCCACAACTTGAAGCCTTGCAGGTATGATGATGAAACCGGTAATCGGCATTCTGCTGGCGTTGATCGCACAAAGCATATTCGCGCTCGGCGTGTTCGCTCCGAGTGACCGTGCACTCCCTTTACTCCCACTCACCGAGTGCCACACGGTCGTTAGAATCGAGGACAATCATGCCGTCACCAAGATGACGCACACCTTTGAGAACGAGCATCGGCAGTCTCTCGCCGGTGAGTTTCTGTTTGCCTTTCCTGCTGGTGTCGAAGTCGATCGCTGCTACGCGTACTTGGGCTCCAAGCCATACGCCGGTGAGATTCTCGGCAGCGAAGCAGCGGTGAAAAAGTGGCGTGCCGCGGGCCATCCCGCCTGGTGGGGAGAGCTCACGGGGAGCCTGCTGGTCGTGTCGTTGCCGGAGGTGCCAGCGGAAGGCCTAACTCTCGAGCTTACCTACGAGCATGCGCTTGGTAGCGCCGGAAGTTTCGCCACCTATCGCTGCCCGCTGGCAGGTGGAGTACGCGAACGTCGGCTCGTGCAGAGCTTCTCGTTCGAAGCCAGCGTGCGCACCACGGAGCCGTTGAAGTCGGTGATGTCACCCAGCCACAGCATTGACCTGCTGCGCCGGACCAATCACGAAGCCGCCTGGTCCTTGGGCCATACCGACCAGGACTTAATCCTCTACGTTTCTTCGGCTAACGGTGAGATTGGTGTCGACCTACTGTGTCATCGGACCGACAGCGAGCAACCTGGCTATTTTCAGTTGTCTGTGGTGCCGCAACTACGCACGCCGAGTGATCGGCTGGTTCCGCAGGACATCATCTTCCTGCTGGATACCTCCGGGAGCATGAAAGGCGCGCGCTTTCAAGAAGCGCAACAGGCCATCTGCGCCTGTATTAACCTGCTTCGGCCCGATGACCGCTTCAATGTCATGCGCATTGGCGTGGAAGTCGAGATGCTCGCCGAAGACCTCGTCGGCATGGACCGAAAGCGAGACGCGCTCGAGTTTATCGGGCAAGCCGTGCCCCGCTGCGGGACCGCGATGTCGGAAGCTCTTTTTCCGGCGCTAATGATGCGTACGGCCGCTTCCCGCCCGTTCAGTGTGCTGTGGGTGACCGACGGTCGGCCCACGGTGGGGAAGACCTTCGTACGTCTGTTCGAGAGCGAGGTCCGTGCCCACCAGTTCCCCGGCCCGCCGTCGCGAATTTACACATGCGCGCTTGGCGCTGATGTCCCGGCGCGCTTGTTCGATAAGCTTGCCGCCATGAGCGGCGGAACCACCAAGTTTTACGCCGATGGCGAAGATGCCAGTGCGGCGATCGCTGCGAACTTCGCAACGCGTGCCAGACCGGTGCTGACCGACGTGCAGTTGGTCTCCCGCCACGCGACCCTCAGCGGCTTGTATCCCGCTCAAATTCCTGATCTTACTGACGGCCAACAGCTGATTATCACCGGGCGTTACGAAGGCTCCGGGAGGGTCCCGATCAGACTGCAGGGCATGGTGAATGCCCAGCCTCGCGAGTGGGTTTACATGCTGGAGCTTGCGGACTCCGCAACCACCGCGCATGTGCCTCACCTGTGGGCTGCCCGTCGGATTGGGGCGTTGATGTCCCAACTGCGTTTGGATGGTGACTCGCGAGAGCTGCGTGAGGAGCTGGCGGGCCTGTCCGATGCCCACGAGATTCGCACGCCGTATTCTTCCTATCTCGTGATGGCGGACCCCGACGATCGCATGGACCGAAACTCGGCAAATCCGCGTGGCTATTGGACTCGTCCGGCGCGTGCCCTGGCAGCAGTTCGTGGCCGGAGTGCGGAGTCCGCAGTCGGGATTGCCCATGCCGAAATGCCGCTTCAGCTGGCCAAGGATCCGCACGCGTACGAGGTCGCCCGGCCGCAGGTGCATGTCTCAGCCCTGGCGCTAAACAGTGGGCGCGAGAGCGTGAAAATGTCGCAGTTTATCGCGGAGCTGCGCCAGCGCGAGGTCGTGCGCCCGTAAGTCTGGGCCCAAACGAAGTCGCTCCAAACGAAGAAATCTATTCCCCGTTCAGGGACCAATCGTAGTCCAGATAGCCGATCGAGTAGGGCTTGCCGCCGAGCACTTTGCGCTTGTCCGGAGTGGGGAGATGCTTGGCGACAAAGCTGACTGTTCCCTTCTGCTTGCCCTCGGCAAAGCTATCGAAATCACCGCCGAACCAATCGAAAATTTTCGATAAATAGATTTTGCGGTCGGCATGATCTACGCGATTCTTACTCTTGTCGCGACTGAAGTGCGTAGCGCGCTCGGTGAGCTGGCTCTCCAGCTTCTGGGGCACAAACGCTTCGTTGGACAGTGAGGGACAGCCAATGCTGGCGCAGACGATGGCGAAGTGAATGCGCGGCTCTTTGTGTTCCTTGCGCATGATTTCATGCTCCATCTGGTCCAAGCTCAGGTTGCGCCCAGCCACGTCCATCTTGAACTCTTTCCAGATGCCCTTGACCTGACGAATGCTGTTGACCGGAAAGCGCTTGCTGGTGCGCTTGGCCGCGGTGAATGGATAGTAATTGAGAATGTGCTTCACGGTCCAGGCGTTATAGGCATTGATCCACAAGGCCAGCTTCTCGTCGCTCGTCCAGGTTCCAGGCTGCGCTTGTTCCAGTTCCTTTAAATAGGCGTCTAGCCGCTTGGGGTCCGCGGACCAGGCTTGGTAGTTGACTGAGCCATTTTTGACGTGCAGTTGCAGATCCGCGTGCCACTTGCTGTGGCTCTGGTCGAAGTCGGTGGCCGTGGCTGGCAGGAGAGTCGCCAGAAAGGCGAAGGTGAAGCTTAGGAAAAAGTTCATCAGGTTGGTCCTCTTTAGTTTGTGGTCGAGCGTTGTATTCGCGGAGTGTGCAGTTTCAAGTCGGAGACACCATTGTGACGTGTGGGATGCATGTATATTCACCGACCGCCCCGCCATTGCAATACCTGGAAAGCAACTGCCTCTTGTACTTCGCGCTTCTCTTCGCCTTGATTGGCATACTTTCTTCTCTTGGACTGTTCGTCCGGCCGGCTGAGCACCCGTTCCTTGCCGCCTCGCTCTACGTGGCTGGTTTTACGATCCTCGCATTGCTGGTGTTGCGAAGTTCGCAAAAGCCCGCTTTGTTGGAGAAGGCATGGTTTATCGTGCTGGTCGGGGTGGTGTTGCGCGTCGCCTTTCTGCCGCAGGAGATCTCGGATGATGTCTATCGCTATGTCTGGGAAGGGCAGCAGCAGCTGGCCGGGATCAATCCGTATGCCCACGCACCTGCGAACTTCGCAGCGGAGCAAGCGGGAAAGGTGATGTTTGAGGGAATGAATCATCGGGACCTCCCAGCGGCCTATCCAGCAGTGACAATGCTGACGTTTCGGGCGATGATGGCGGTGTCCACGGGGCTGGGCGTACCGGCCGACAGCGCAATGAGCTTGCTGATGATCAAGGGGCAGTTGATTCTGCTGGACCTGCTGGCGTTGGTGCTGCTGGCGATGTTGCTGGCGCGAGAGCGGCTGCCAATGGATCGCCTGGCGCTGTATGCGTGGAATCCGCTGGTGCTGTTGTTTGTGGCCGGGGAGGGACATTTTGATGGGCTGCAGGTGCTGTGGCTGGCAGTGGCGTTGCTGTTGCTGCGTCACAGCCGCTTTGCTGCTCTTGGCTTTGTCACGCTGGGGCTGGCAATCTTGGTGAAGTTTTTTGCGATCCTCGCACTGCCGTTTTTGGTGACGCGGAAGAACTGGAAGTGGGCGTGGTGTGTGGCGTTGCCGCTGTGCAGTTATGTGCCGTTTGCTGGAGATTCGACGCTAACGTCGCTGCTGGTCTTTGCCGGTGAGATGCATTACAACGATTTGTTGCCGAAGGTGTTTCGCGTAGTAGCCGGGGGCTGGGCACCGCTGGTGACTGTGGCCACGCTCTTGGCGGCTTTTGGGGCGACCTGGCTGGTGAAGCAGGATGCGCCGTTGAGCGGGATTGCGATCTGCTGGATGTGGCTGCTGGCCTTCCTGCCCACGGTGCATCCGTGGTACGCGGTGCCGCTGGCCGCGCTGCTAATTCTGCGACCATCGTGGCCGTGGCTGGTTTTTCAAATGGGCCTGTGTGCGACGTTCTGGGTGTTGCATGTGCAGCTGGTGGATGGGGTGTGGCGCGAGTATCCGATGGTCTGGCTGCTGGTCTGGGGGCCGTGCCTGGTGGCGTTGTGGCGTAGTCTGAGCCGGGGCGGACAACAGCTGAGTCTGGCCGAGGAACCGCGGTCGCTGGATATTGTCCTGCCGGTTCGCAACGAGGAACGCTCGTTGCGCGAGCATTTGGATAGCTTGTTTGCCGCGATTGAGCAGCATCGGCGCAGCGAGAACCCGTGGCAGGTCCGCGTGTTTATGATCGATGGGAAGAGCACGGACCGCACGTGTGAGATTGCCAGGGAATACGACCTGACTTTGCTCGAGTCAGACTCGTGCGGGCGCGGGGGGCAGATGGGACTGGGCGTGGATCGTGGCGAGGGCGACGTGGTGCTGATGTTGCACGCAGATTCGAAGGTTGCCGTGTCCACCATCGAGCGGCTAGTTGCGAAGTTCGCAAACCGCCCCGGGCTGGCCTGGGGCATTCTTGGGCATACTTACATTGACGCAACTCCGAAGATGCATGTGATCGAGCTGAGCAACCGCCTGCGTTTTCATCTGGGCGGCATCGCGTTTGGGGATCAGGGTATGTTCTTGCGGCGGGATGTGCTGAACCGCGTGGGGATGCCGCGGATCAAGCTGATGGAGGACGTGGAGCTTTCACTGAGGCTGGCAGATGAGCCGATGCGGGCCAGCCTGGGGGCCTGCTTGCAGGTATCCACGCGGCGCTGGGAGAAAAAGCGTTTCCCGGGCTATACCTTACAGGTGTTGAAGCTGGTTTCCGCGTACTTACTACTTCGGCGCGCAGGAACGAGTGTCGAACGTCTCGGAGCCCGCATGTATGACACCTACTACCAAAGCTGACCTGAATCATTCATGATGCTAACCCGTGAAATTTTACGTTGCGGAGATCGCAGCTACACGTGGCAGGACGCCTTGGACTGCGCTGCGGTGGAGGAAGGGCTGCGCCCGCTCCTGCGTCGCTGGCAGGCGGCTGCACAGGCAGCGGCGTTGTTCGACGGCGAGCCGGATCCGAGCGCGCTGCAGGAGTTGGTGGACGCGTGCCGCTACAATTTGGGGTTGGAAACTGCTGCCGCGACTGCTTCCTGGCTGGGACAGTGGGCGCTGGGAATTGAGGACTTGGGTGAGTTTGCCGTGCGTGAGGCGGCATGGCTAGGCAGCTGCCATCAGGCGGACGGCGGGCTGGTGATTGCGGAGTTCGCAACTGCGTTGTGGCAGACCGCTGTCTGCTTCGGAATGGTGGATGTGCTGGTACGACCGTTGGCGCGGGCGGCGTTGACCGGTGCAGAGCCGGGACGCTGTCCCGAGGTTGTGGAGGCGGCGTTGGGAAGGCAGGAGGCAGGGGAGGGGGCTCGCCGGTTGCTCGCTCCGGACTTACTGTCCTTCGACTACCAATGGCTGCATCTGGCGAACGATGAAGCAGCTGCCGAGGCACGGTGCTGCCTGATGCATGATGGCGAGGATGCGCGCGAACTGGCGCAACGCATCCCGGCGCCGTACCAGACGGGACACGCGGCAATTGGGGATTGGCCGCGGGCGTGGCGAGATCAGCTGCGATCTGCGCAGGCCGGCTGCGCGACGCCACCATTGCGCGATGTCTCGGGCTCGGCGATCATCCTGCCGGGCACGAAGCACGCGGCGGACCTGCACGCGGAGGCTGTGGTGCGACAAGCCAAGCTCGTGAGCCTCACCCAGAGCCTGAACGGTCGGGAGAACGAATTGCAGTGGGCATTCCCGATCGGTGTGCGCCTCTCGATGGACGCATGAGAATGGCCTGGCTACTGCTGATTCTTGCGTTCACCTTCGGCTGTGGCAAGCCGGCCGTGGTGACAAATGCCCCGCCTCGCAATGCCTCGATTGCCTGTTTTGGCGATAGCCTGGTGGAGGGCGTGGGTGCCTCGAGCGCCAAGACGACGTACCCGGCGCAGCTGGGGGGCATGCTGGGCTTGCCTGTCGTCAACTTAGGGCAGCGTGGTGACACGACGGCAGACGGCGTCCGCAGGCTTGCGGAGTTCGCAAACTCCGACTATGGGATCATCATCGTGACGCTGGGTGGCAATGACATTCTCCAGCGCGTGCACTGGGATACGACG
>DMTJ01000269.1 GCA_003477185.1 Lentisphaeria bacterium | reverse complement strand
GCCTGCTGCTAAAAAGCCTGCTGCCAAGAAGGCTGCTCCTGCTGAAAAACCTGCTGCTGCCAAGAGCAAAGACGAAGCTGAGGCCCCGGCCGAAAAACCCGAAGCGTAAACCGCACTGCGTATACGATTTCGATGAATCACCCGCCGCGGGACCCGCGTCGGGTGATTTTATATACACGCCTGCGAACTACCCAAGAAGAGGAATATTGACCATGGCTATTACCGCCGCACAGGTAAAACAGCTCCGGGACAAGACCGGGGCTGGAATGATGGACTGTAAGAAAGCTCTCACCGCCGCAGACGGCGACTTTGAGCTCGCGATCGAGAATCTCCGCAAAGCCGGGATCGCCAAGGCTGCCAAGAAAGCAGACCGGGCCACCACGGAAGGTACGATCGTACTTCGCAGCGCTGACGGAGTTTCCGTAGCTGCAGAAGTGCTCTGCGAGACTGATTTTGTCGCCAAGAACGAGCGTTTTGTAGACTATTGCCAAGCGTTGCTTGACCGAATCGTCTCGGACCATAGCGAAGACGGTGAGATTGGCGAGGCCGTACGTGCTGCCGAGACCGAGCGCATTGGCGCTCTTGTCACCAACGTCGGTGAGAACATCCAGATTCGCCGAGTTGCACGTTGGAATACGGACAGTGCAGGCACCTATTCCCATGGTGGGCGCATTGGCGTAGTCGTGGAGGGCACTGGCCTCAACGAAGAAACCGGGCGACAACTCGGAATGCAGATCGCAGCTTCCAACCCGACCTATATCACACCGGCCGACGTCCCAGCCGAGTTGATTGCGAAGGAAAAAGAGATTGCCGCAGCCCAGCCTGATTTGGCCAACAAGCCTGCGAACATCATCGACAAGATCCTGATCGGCAAGATCAGCAAGTGGTACACCGAAGTCTGCCTCACCAAGCAGCCTTGGATCCACGCAGAAGACAAGTCTTCCGTCGAGAAAGCACTCAAGGGCGTAACCATCAAGCGCTTCATTCGCTGGTCCGTCGGCGAAGAACTGGAAGGCTAGAAACTATGAATGTCGCGAACTGCCGCCGTATTCTTCTTAAGCTCAGCGGTGAAGCGCTGCAAGGTGAGGCTGGTGGCGTTGACCCTGCGGCCACCTGTAAACTTGCTGTCGAAGTGAAGTACGCGGCGGATCGCGGTGTTCAAGTAGCCCTCGTCATTGGGGGTGGCAATATCTTTCGTGGCATGGCCGCATCCCGCAAGGGCATGGACCGCGTCACTGCGGATCACATGGGCATGCTCGCGACCGTGATCAACGCACTCGCCTTGCAGGATGCCCTTGAGGCCATTGGCGTGCCTACCCGGGTGCAGACCGCCATCCCCATGGACAAGATTGCAGAGCCCTACATTCGCGGCGTTGCCAACGGTCACCTCGAGAAGGGCCGCGTCGTCATCTTCGCAGCCGGCATCGGCAACCCGTACTTCACCACCGATACCACGGCCGCTTTGCGGGCCAGCGAGATCGGTGCCGATGTCGTACTCAAGGCCACCAAGGTAGACGGCGTCTACAGCGCTGACCCAGTTACCAATCCTGATGCTGAGCGCTACTCGCACATCACCTACGAGCAAGCCATCAGTCGCCAGTTGCGCGTCATGGACATGACTGCCTTCACGCTCTGCATGGAGAATAGCATCCCCATTATCGTCTTCAACTTCCATCGTGAAGACGGCCTCGAGCGCATCTTCGACGGCGACTTCAGCCAGGCCACCATGGTGGACGGCGAATCTTCCTGACTTCGTGGGCGCGTACCTCGACAACGCCGCCTCCACGCCCCTGCATCCCGAGTTGATTGCAGGATTTGCGGACTCCGCAAACCGCTTCTTTGTCAATCCCGCCTCCGCGTACCCACTCGGGCAGAGCGCCCGTCGTGAGCTGCTGCGTTGCGAGCAAGTGCTCCTCACCGCGCTCGGCATTCCCGCCGACGAAGCGCAGATCATCTGGACCAGCGGCGGAACCGAGGCGAACAATCTCGCTCTTCGCAGCTTCTCCGACTCCGGCCCCATTGTCGTAAGCGCTGCCGAGCATTCCTCCGTCGGCGCTTTGCGTGAGGCCGTGGCTTGCCCCTGGCGTGTGGTCCCAATTGATGCCGCTGGATCACTGGATCTTGGCGAACTCTGCAACGCCTTGGACAGCACCGTCTCGCTCGTCTCGGTACATGCCGTGCAAAACGAGACCGGCGCCCGTCAAGACACCGAGCAGATCGCTGCGATCATTCGCGAGCATGCGCCCCAGGCACGCCTCCATCATGACGCCGTGCAACTAGCTGGCAAGCTGCCACTGTCCTGGGCGGGCTTAGATATGCTGACGCTATCTGGGCACAAGCTACACGGCCCTGGCGGTGCCGGAGCGCTCATTGTACGCAAGGGTGTGTCGTTGACGCCGCAGATCCTCGGGGGCGAGCAGCAAGGCAATCTGCGCTCTGGGAGCATCGACGTGTGCGGAGTCCGCAATCTCGCCGAAGCCGTGCGGCTCACGGTGGAGAAAGCTGCGGACTTCGCAGTTTGCGAACTCCGCAATGCGCTGGTGGCTGGGCTCAGCGAGCTTTCGCTGCCAAACGGTCGCTCCGTGTTGCTGAATTCACCGCCCGACGGCAGCCCGTACATTGTCAACGCCAGTTTACCTGGCTACGAAGGCGCGGTGCTGGTGCGGATGCTTGGGATGGAGGGCATCATGGTCGCTGCTGGCAGCGCCTGTTCGGCGGCAACACGCACGCCTAGCGCGGTCTTGCTGGCAATGGGGCGCAGCCACGAACAGGCCTTTGGAGCCCTGCGCTTCAGCTTTGGCATCCAGAGTACGCCTAGCGACGTCGAAGCCTGTCTGGCGGCCTTGCGCAAGCTCCTCAAGGACTACTGAGCTACTGGGAGCGCAGGCGGATCGCCTGCTCCACCCCCAAATGCGAACTCCGCAACAAGGCACGGAAGGCCAACCACTGGTTCCCGTTCTTGATCGGCCCCAATTATCCTGGCTAGCGGTCAGCCCAACTGATCTGGAGAATCTTCACGTGCCGATCAGGCCAGTCGGTCCAGAAGTGGATGGCATACTTCTCGAAGACACAGACGTCCAAGAGTCTGCCCTGCGCATCGGCCGCTACGTAATCGGAGTGACGTTGCGGATACTCGCGGATGGCATGGAGTTGGCCGAGGATCGCCCGCCGCTGCTCCTTCGGCAGGTCATCCATAAACGCAAGCGCATCGATCTCGATGCGCTTGCGAAAGCTCACTCGCTGTCTTCTGCCAGGCCAAGACGCTTGTCTAAATCGTCGAGGTCCACCCAGTTGGCTGGTGTGTTGTCGTCGATCTTGCCTGCCATACGTTGAGCATGCGCCCGGCGCTCTTCACTCTCTAACGCCAGCAACATGGCCAGGGCTTTGCGGCGTTCGCTAAGCGGAAGCGCCTGTAATTGTGGCGCGATATCGGCCAGAGCCATGGTCTTTCGTCTTTTTACCTGCGTGTCAGTACTCTCCAATATCGTCGCCTTGGCTGCGGAAGCAGCTAGCAGTGCAAGAAAATCGGCGCGCCGGGGGAAATTACCGACGTCGACAGTCCCACTTGAGCCCCTGAAAGTCAACCGCTGCACATTCTGGAAAATGCCCAGATGGGCGCTGCCATCGTGTCTTCTAGCACCACGAAGGACTCAAAGAGTACGAAGGTTTTAATCCGGGAAGGATTAATCCAATTTTTCTGTTGCGCTTGGTAGGGAGCAGCGTCACCAAGTTGCCACTAATTCGGGTCTGGGGCGCTTTTCAAGGATGGGGCCGAGATAATCCGGCCAGAACTTTGAGCTATGCGCGGACGCCGATCAAGTCAGTCAAGGGCAGCAGACCGTTGCCCGCTGGCGGCTTCGCTAGCGCCTAGCGGTTCGACAACTGTACTTGTAGCGCCTCTACCTTGAACCCTGACCGCTGGGCGGTAAGCCCCAATCTAAATGGTGGTTGGGCCGAGAAGCGACCGGAAATGCGAACACCATTCACCTCGGCAACCAGTAGGCCGTCACTGGCGGTGATCGTGAGCTTAAATTGTGTAGTTAAGTCCAAGGCCAGCGAACTCGCGCTAGCGACTACCTCCTCTGCGGATACGTCGTAGATCGTAAATGGCAGGTCATCGTTAATCGCCACGAAGTACGATTGACCATTTGCCCCGGTGATTGAGACGCCCTTTCCGTCCGACTCACCAAGCCCCAGAAGCCCTATCTCTCCTCGTAGCCTGAACCAGCGAGGGATACGATTTTTATATTCTAAGGACGAAGTTTTTGAGCTATTGGCGCGAGCAATCCTTCCTTTCCGAACGTGCCAGTCTTTGTCCCCGTCTGGCTGCTTCCACTTGGTGGCACGGTCGAGTAAATCCACAGTCTTTTGGTCTTTTTTCTCTTTCACTCTTGGCGGCTCTTCTGGATCTCCCGTGGGCACCTTTGAGTGTTTTGAGGGTTTTTCGCCAAAGAGGGCCGCCGCCGCTGCGCACTCGCGACGCGCAGCTTCCGCTCCATCTAGGTCACCTTCACGCACAAGTGACCATTCAATATTAAGGAGCTCCGTCTGGTACTCTTTTAGGATCCGGCTGCGCCTTTCGCGATCATGCTGTTCGAGATCCTGACTCGCTTCCCGGAATGTACCGCGTGCTGAAACAACTTCTTTAAGAAGCGAAGCGGGTGCGCCATTCATGCTTCGGCTGGCCTCAAGACGTGCAATCTCGGCCAGAAGTTCCTTTGTCGCCCCCAGACTTCCAGTTTGCTGGTAGTGCGTACGTAGACGCTCTAGTTCCTCGAGATACTGCTGGACCACCTTGGCTTGATCAGCACGCCCCCTTTCTTCTGAACCGGCCAGCCTCTGCTCCTAGCTATTCCGCAGCGCCGCAATTCCGCCCTGCTGAGCAGATACCGAAATGCATGCAATCAGGACACTACTAATGATTCTTGTCCAGCGGTTGTTCATGGTGAGCTCGTAATGCGTAAGAAGGAAAATGTCCAGGGGGTTTGCAACCTATTCTCGGTTGGCGAGGTCGTATCCGAGGTAGGTAGGTTGGAGAAATAGCCATCGGTGGCTGCGTCGATATCTGCCGTGTAATGGCGGAGCTTGATGACGTCGATGCCGCTGCGCTGTATGCGGTACCAGGCTGGACGGTGAGGCGCAGGTCCCATCTGCTGTGGACAAGGCAGCTGGGCGCTGAGGTCAACGGGAAGAGAACAATTGGGTGCCCGACTACTGAGCTACGATTGCCGCAGCGCATCGAGCGCAGTGCGGCGGTAGACCTGGACGCTCTGGAGAGCGCCGATGGTCAGAGTGAGGCAGACGATGCCGGGAAAGCCGACGGCCGCGCTTGCCCAGCCCGCTGAAAACGGCGTCTCGAAGACAAACAGAGCGAGGCAGCAGGTGGCAACGAGTGCCTGGCCGATCCCGACGCTCGCGGCGATCGCTCCCACACTGGCAAACTCAGTGGCCATGATCCACAGGATTTGGCGGCGCGAGGCACCGACGGATTTGAGCAACACACTCTCGCGCAGGCGTTCCTCGCGCGTGGCCCACAGCGAGGCGCTCAGGACTAGCAGCCCGGTGACCATCGAGAAGCCCGCCATGAAGCGAATGGCAAAGGTAATGTTGTCCATGATTCCGCCGAGTGACTTCACGATCAGCGAGAGATCCACCGCGGAAACAGTCGGGTAAGCGGTGACGACCGCGTGCTGCAGCGTTGCGGACTTCGCAACATCCGGCGCATGGAGCGCCAAGACGTTCGAGTGCGGGGCTTCCTCAAGGACGCCGTTGGGAAAGACGAAGAAGAAGTTCGGCTGGACCCGATACCAATCGACGATGCGGACTCCGCAAATGACGGTCTCCATCTGCAGCCCCTGGACGTTGAAGGTGACGCTGTCACCGAGCTTGATCTTCAGGTCTTCTGCGATCCCTTCCTCGATCGTGACTGGAACCGGGCCGTCGTCGAGGCTCGCATGGTTCGGCATGGTCCCCTCTGAGAGTGACTCCGAGTCCACCAGTGCGCCGCGATAGGTAGAGCGATATTCGCGGCGCAGCGTCCAGCCCGGGACGCGCTTGCCGCGGGGCAGCTGCTGGTTGGCGTCGCGAAGCTCCTTCACGGAGCGACCATTGATTGACTCGATCCGCATCGAAACCAGCGGCACCCGGTCATTGATCTCAATGTTGTGGGTGCTTACAAGCTCTTCGACACCCTCGAGCTGATGCGGCTGAATGTCGAACAAGACGAGGTTGGGGCCGTTGCGATCGTCGCTGCGCTCGAGTTGATCGAGGATTTGGTGCTGACTGAAGTGCAACGTGGCCAGCAGGAACGAGCCGAGGCCGATGGCCAGGATCAAAACCAGGGTCTGGTTGCCGGGACGATAGAGATTGCGCAGTCCCTGACGGATCGGGTACGGCAGCCCACGTACAATCAGGCGCTTGACCACGGCCAATGTGGTCCAGCCGAATAAGCTGAGTAGCCCGACTGCGAGGAGGAGACAGCCAGACATCGCAAAGCCATGTAGCCGATTCGGGGCGGTCAGGCCACCGGCAATCACGACGATGGCCACCAGCAGCCCGTACACAGGCCAGCGCCACGGATCCTTGGGCAGCTCGCCCGCCTCGGGTCGCAAGGCCGCTAGCGGTGAGACCAGGCGAATCCGGATCAGCGGCGGGATCGCGAATAGAGTCGTCCCAATCACACCGGCGGCAAGGCCGAGGCTTGCTGCCTGCCATGAGAAGGTGGGGGTCAACTCCAGCGGCATCAGCTCGCCGAATACGGCCGGTAGTGCCAGCTGAAGTATACTGCCCAAGATTGCGCCGGCCAGCCCTCCGAGCACGCCGAGGCCAATCGCCTGAGCGACAAACACAGCGGTAGTCTGGGCGATGGTCCCGCCGAGGCAGCGCAAGACTGCGATCTCCGCAATCTTACTCCTGACGTGCACGTGAACCGCGGTCCCAATCCCGATTCCTGCCAGCAGCAAGGCGGCGAAGGCCACCAGGTTTAGAAACTGATAGAGCCGGTCCAGCCGTCTGCCGATCTTGGCTCGGCGAGTTTGGACGGTGTCCCAGGCGACGCCATGCTCGGCTTCCCACGCCTTGGCCTGCTCGGCGATCGCCGGCAGTTGCTCGGGAGAGGTGAGTTTCAGAAACCTGCGACGGAATACCCGGCTGCCGAAGCGTAGCAGCCCAGTGCCCTGGACCAAGTCGCCATGGATCAAGACGCGGGGCGCGAATTGTGACATGACCACGGTTTCGCCCGGCATGGCGGTCAGGCTAGCAATGACTTCGAAGCGCTGCTCGCCCAGCACCATTTCGTCGCCCTGCTGGATTCCTAGCTGCAGCATCAAGCTGCTCTCGAGGATGGCCACGGGGGCCCCGGAGCGAAAGCGTTGCGCGGCCTCCGGTGGCTCGGTTTCGATCTCGCCGTAGAACGGGAACCCGCCCTCGATGCCACGGACGGCTACCAGGCGCGTCTGATCGTGGCGCGGAAATCGCGCCATGTTGAAGAAGCGGGTCTCGGTGGCGAACTCCGCAGCTGGCACCTTGCGCAGATAGTCGTCGATCTCGGCCGGAAACTCACCGCGGGAGCGCACGACCAGATCCGCGCCAAGCAGCGACTTGGCCTGCTGGTCAATAGCACGCGTGACATCGCGCCA
>DMTJ01000120.1 GCA_003477185.1 Lentisphaeria bacterium | reverse complement strand
ACACCCACAATAACTACGCTGTCAATTCGGATGGCACCTTAAACATTACCTCCACCTCCGGCACGCTTCGTTTCTCTTACAACAACTTAGCCAGCCGAACGAGTTCATTCACGATCAATGGTGGAACGGTCGTCGCCAACTCCCAGGTCCAGTATCTCATCAACCATGCGGCCAACTTCGTCGAGTTCACCGACGTGGGCGGTTCCTTTACAGCAACCTATGGTGCAGACTTTGCGGACATCGCAGCCGTGACTGCCAGCTTGGGCTTGAACTTCCTGAACAACGCAGGCACCGGCGTGTTGAAAGCCGTCGACAATGGCGGATCCTTCACCGTTAGCCTCCGTGATCCAGGCACCGTCGTCTTGGTTCGCTGAAGCGGCATCTCGACACTCACGACAACTGGACCTGGTGCGCTGATCGTGGACGAAAGCCATTTGCACGCGGAGGTCTGCTAATAAGCGGGCCAACTCCTGTCAGAATTCTGTTGCGGACGCCGGTCCTGTGGAGCAAACTCTTGCTCACCGATTGTCATAACGTGACCGTCTGCGCGTCAGCTAATGTTGATGTGCCGCGAATGGCGATGCGGCAACGTGACGACACTGAATACCTTTGCCCTGCCTCGGAAGCTGTAGGATAAGGCCAGCACATCGTATGAATCCTCGAACTATCCTCCTCTTGAGCGCATGCGCTCTTCTCTCAGTCTGCGCAATCGGCGCTACCCGCCCCAATATCATCCTAGTGATGACTGACGACCAAGGCTACGGGGAGGTTGGCTTTCACGGGAACAAGGTGTTGAAGACACCGAACCTCGATCGATTTGCGGCCGAGAGCACGGAACTGGCGCAGTTCTACGTCTCGCCGATGTGTACGCCGACACGCTCTTCGCTGATGACCGGACGCTACCACTTCCGGACTGGTGCGCATGATACCTACATCGGCCGCTCAAACATGAATCCGCAGGAAACGACCATTGCCGAGGTGTTTGCCAGCGCCGGGTACCGGACAGGAATCTTCGGCAAGTGGCATCTTGGTGAGAACTATCCGATGCGGGCTCAGGATCAGGGGTTTCAGCAGGTGGTGGTGCACGGCGGCGGCGGAATCGGCCAGTTTGCCGACTATCCAAAAAATAGCTATTGGAACCCAACGCTGCTGTTCAACGATGTCTTTAAGAAGACTGAAGGCTTTTGCACCGACATCTTTATCGAGGAATCCATCCAGTTCATGTCCGAATGCAAAGGCGCACCGTTCTTCTGTTACATCCCGCTGAACATCCCGCACTCGCCCTTCAATGTAGACAAAGAGTACCTCGAGTTCTACGAAAAGCAGGGCGTCAACGATCCAGGACGGCGGCAGTGGACAGTCCCCATTTACGGGATGATTACGCAGTTTGATGATGCCTTTCAGCGGCTACTCGATAGCGTCGATGCGCTGGGCATCACGGATAATACGATCATCATTTTCATGACCGACAACGGCCCCAACTCCACCTATTTCACGGCTGGCCTGCGGGCCAGAAAGGGTAGCATCTACGAGAATGGCTTCCGCGTTCCGTTCGTGATTCGCTGGCCCAGGGCCATCAAGGGGGGACGCAAACTGACGGACCCGACGATGCACATTGACCTGCTGCCGACGTTGGCCGATGCTTGTGGCGTGGACTTGCCCGAGCGCCTGAAGATCGATGGCCAAAGCATCCTGCCGCTCTTACGCGGAGAATTAAATGCGCTGCCAGAACGCCACCTGTTCATGCAGCACAACCGCGCAAACGTTCCACCCAAGTTCCAAAACGGCATGGCACGCAAGGGGCCCTGGAAGGTGGTGATGAATGGCAAACCAGCTGCTTTCGAGCTATACAATATCGAGCTGGATCCCAGTGAAACGAAGAACGTGGCGGCTCAGCATCCAAACCGAGTGCAGGCATTGGCCAGCGCCTATGAGACATGGTTCGACGACGTAACTGCTGACCTGCAGCGCAACGAAGGCATGCCGCACCCGACCGAGCTCAATCCGATCCAGAAACAGGATTTTCGCTTCACCTGGCAGGATTGGTGGGGCGACAAGACTGGCTGGTCTGCCAAGAATTACGGGCGCTGGCGGATGAACAATCCCGGCTTGATCGAGCGCTTCGACGTCACAGTCTTCCCGCAAAAGCAGCACATTGGAGATTCGGGAAAGATGAAGTTCACTTGGCAGGACCAAGTGATCGAGAAGACGTTTGACAGTATCCCGGAAGAGATTCTACTTGCGAATATCGCACTGGACGAAGGAACAGAGTTTATGGCAGCTCAGTTATTTCTGGACGAGAAGAGGTGGGGCGTGAAGGAAGTACAGATCAAGGCGCATGTGCCGTCAGACCGCTATGACGGCAGCTGGGAATCATTGCAGGCCATGCCGGTGCCAGCGTGGTTCGATGATGGCAAGATCGGGATTTTCATTCACTGGGGGCCGTATAGCGTAATCGGCTATCGCAAGGGAGGCCGCGGCTATTCCGAGCATGTGCCAAAGTTGTTCTACGCCGATCCCACGCACTATTATCCATATATGAAGGAGCGTTGGGGCGCAACGCCGCCCGAATTTGGCTATAAGGATATTATTCCCAAGTTCAAGGCCGAGAAGTGGGATCCGGAAGCTTGGGCGGAGCTGTTCGCCGAGGTCGGCGCCACCTATGTGGTGATGACCGCGGAGCATCACGACGGCTGGGCAAACTGGGACTCGGAACTGACGCCCTGGAATGCCGTGGACAAGGGACCGAAGCGTGACCTGGTCGGTGATCTTGGCAAGGCCTTGAAGAAGCGAGGGCTCAAGTATGCGCCGTCTTATCATCGTGAACGCCATCAGAGCTTCTTCGGGAAGAATCTCTATGTCGTCAATGCCGAGCCGCGGGACCATATCGCCGAAGAAATCCGCCGCGTGCCGGCAGCTGCATCGCTCTATGGTCCGTTTGGGACGACCAAGGAGTTTGTCGACGACTATGTGGCCCGCTGGCAAGAGATCCAGCGTAAGTACCAGCCGGACTTCCTGTGGATTGATGATATCCCGATCTGGACCCGAGATGGGAACAAGGTGCTGGCTGGCAAGGCCAAGCCTGAAGTCCAGTACTTCTACGATCAGTGCCGGGCAATGATTACGGATTTCATGAATGACGGCGCCACCCGTGGGGCAGACGTCTACGTCAATAACAAGGGCGGGAATCGCAACTGGCCAGACGCTGTCGGCTGCCTGGAGAAGGACAATCTCAAGCTGAAGGTAATCGGCCCAAAATGGCAGAGTTGCACGACCTTCGGCACCTCCTTTGGCTATCTGGAGAACGACAGATATAAGACGATCGAGGGCGTGATTCACGAGATGATCGAGGTGATCAGCCGCAACGGCAATTTCCTGGTCAATATTGGTCCGAAGGCAGATGGAACCATTCCAGAGCCACAGGTCGAACGTCTCCAAGCAATGGGAGCTTGGCTGAAGGTTAATGCCGCTGCAATCTACGGCAGCCGTTACTGGACGGTGTCCGAGCAGAAGGATGAACACCTGGCCTTCACCACCAATGCCAAGAAACTCTATGCAATTAAACTGGCCAAGCCGACTGGCCCCTTTGTAATCACCGCCACGGCGGGTTGGGGCAAGGCTCAGGTCAAGTCCGTGCGTCTGCTTGGCTCCAGCGCCACCGTGCGTTGGACGATTTCGTCCCAAGGGCTGAAGATTGTGCCACCGGCCGATCTGGGCGAGAGTGCCTATGCCTGGGCATTTGAAATCCTCACTGATCGGAAACAACATACCCCGAATGTGATCGTGCACGATGCGAGCAAGGCACTTCAGGGCACGAAGAAGGTGGACCTCGATGGCAATGATCCGACCGTACCGGCGCATCCAGCAACTTCAAAGCCATTCGTGCAACCAGGGGCCAAGGTCTTCATCGAAAGGGCCGCGACAGCGAACGCCTTCCAAAAGCTGCTGGTTCCTGCCCCCACCGGGCAGACGGTTACCGCCAATCAGGCGACCAGCAATGACCCGCTCCAGTCACTCACAGATGGCAAGCTCAGGAAAGGCTTCGGAGCAATATTTGGCAACGGGATCCGCGACGGCAGCTACAAGATGGATCTTGGCTCGGCGAAGCCAGTTTCGGCGATCAGCAGTTGGTCGCATAACCAGGCCGGTCGCCTCAGTGTGCAGAAACTGACGATTTATGCCAGCGCTGCCGCCACGGATCCAGGCTGGGATCTAAGCACATTCACGGCGCTTGGCACCGTGGATACGAAAGCCAACGGTAAGAGCAAGGCCGCCTTTACTGCGGCCTCTCTGCGGGCAGTTCAGGGCGAGGCCCTGGGCAACTTCCGCTGGATCATCTGGAGTGTCTCACCAATCAACAACTCGGGTGGCGGCGAAAATACGGCCTTCCAGGAATTCGCGGTCGACATTATCAAGTGAAGAGAAAGCGCCGAGCTGGGAGCGCAGGTGCCTTGCCAGGAGACAAAATGCCCAGCAGCAAAATGTAACGTGATTTCCGCCCGGGCCCTAAGGAGAATAACCCTGCTGCCGCCAAAACAAAAAGCTGCAGCACGAATAGGAATCCCCAGGAATCAATAGATGACACTTTGTAAATCACTCTGGTGGGGGCTGTGTGTGTGCGTGCAAGTGCCCTTCATGTGATGGAGGTGACAACTATCGCATTGAACCCCAGAACGCTCCAACCTTGGTTACAGCGCTATAACCAAAGCATCGAGGAGGCGTAGATCCGTGGTTATAGCGCTTGCCTCTCCGGTTATACCGGTCTACACTATAGCTTTGAAGCGATGCGCACGTTCGCTCAAGCCGAACACCGCGTAGAGAATCGACGACTGCAGGGGGGCGAAATGACGCCAATAAAACACCAGGCACAGGCTCTCCCCACCCAGCCATTGACACCGAGCAGAGCAGCGCCTAGAGGCTTGGCGCAGGCAGCGCTGCCTCCTTCGGACAAGGGCCGATCAATCGTAGGACGCAGGCGCCCTTCGGGCATGCCTGTGGCGTTCCCCTGCGTCAAAATCGGCCCACTCCATCCTGCACGCCGCACATCTATCCTGAAACTAGCCGCGACGCTCTTGATCGCTGGAGCGGCGGTGGCCGGGGCACCGGAAAAACCTAATTTTCTAATCCTGCTTGCCGATGATATCAGCGCTTCGCATTTGGGGTGCTATGGCGCGCTGAATCCGGGAACCAGTCCGAATATTGACCGACTGGCGAAGAAGGGGGGGCTTCGATAACATGCTTGTGACGGCTGCTACCTGCGCCCCGGCGCGGGCAGAGTTGAATACCGGACTGTTCCCGCAGCGCAATGGTGTGTTTCGCAATCATCTTGCTACGAATTCGGATCAGCGGAGCGCAGTGCATCACTTGTCCGATCTTGGCTACCGGGTGGGGCTATTGGTCGAGCGCATTCAATTCTATCCGGCAGTTCAACTGTTGGATTTAGAGCAGGATCCGTGGCAGATGGACAATCTGGCGGACACCCCAGAATCCCCCCCCACAGTTCAGGCAATCAAAACGGCGATAACCGACCGGATGCAGCAGCAGAGCGATGACGGAAATCTCGCAGGAAAACGACTCATGTGTTCCAACATGCCCTTTCCTCAATCAAGGCGGGGAGCCGGATGACACAAAGAAACTACGCTGGGGGCGATTTTTATGCCGTTTTAAGCCATGCGGCGGGACGGAGCCGCAGAGCTCCCAACCGATCGACACCTCCGGTGAACGACACGGGTGATGAATGCCGGCGGCATGTACACATGGGCCATTGCTCGAATCGAGCATGGATTTGCAGGAATTGAAAAATTGCCGAACCCAATACATAGAACCGGCGGTCTGAAATAGCGTAGAAGAATCGTCCCCCTTACTGCACTCGTGTTGAGTGTCCCACCCTAATGGAACCCACTGTGTTTAAAACCGCCCTCAGCTCTCTATTGATTGGAATCATGCTCTCCCAACCCGCTTGGGCGAGAAAACCGTTGCCTGAACCGCTCAACCCCACGGTAAAGCTCAATTTCACCAGCAAGGCCTCCGCGCCCGATGAGCCACTCACGCTTTGGTATGACGAGCCGGCTGCAAACTGGGAAAGGAATGCGCTTCCTGTTGGGAATGGCCGCATGGCTGCGATGGTCTTCGGGGGTGTGGATCGTGAACGCATCCAGTTCAACGAGGAGACTGTGTGGGAAGGCACCTACATCGACCGTCATAATCCGAAAGCCCTGGAGGCCTTACCAGAGATTCAACGTCTGCTGTTCGAAGGCCGCAATGGGGAGGCTAAGAAGTTGGCTTCCAAGAGCATGATGGGAATTCCGAACAGGGTGAAGTCGTATCAAACCTTGGGGGATCTCGTACTGGAGTTCTCCCAACCAGATGAAGTTGCTAAGTATCGTCGCGAACTTGACTTGACCACGGGCGTCGCCCACACGACCTACGAAATTGATGGCACGACCTTCACGCGCGATGTCTTCGTCAGTGAGCCGGATCAAGTGATCGTGGTTCGCCTGGCAGCAGATCGCCCGAGCCAAATCAATCTCACGGCTCGCTTGGCTCGCAAGGATGCGGTCATGAGCGAAGGTAAGGGCAACATGCTTGTGATGCGGGGCAAACTCCAGGCGATCCAGTATGAGGCACAGCTTTTTCCCCGGGTTCACGGCGGTAGCGTGTCCACGAAGGACGGCAAGCTGATCGTTCGCAATGCCGATGAAGTCACACTTTTAATCACGGGCGCGACCAGCTATGTCGGTATTGAAGACTATTCTGCTGATGCCACAGAACGCTGCAAAGCCTATTTCCAATCCACCTCGCAGAAATCCTACGATGCGATTCTGGCGGATCATCTGAAGTCTCACCAGACGTTGTTCAATCGTGTCCAACTCGATCTTGGCAGCACCGATGCCCCGCAGTCGCCTACCGACGAACGTCTCAAGGCGATGAAGCAGGGCTCGCAGGACCCGCAGCTTGAGGCGCTCTATTTTCAATTCGGTCGCTACCTGCTGATGAGCAGCTCTCGCCCTGGGTCTTTGCCGGCCAACTTGCAGGGCAAGTGGTGCCAACATTATCGAGCCCCCTGGAATAGTGACTACCACCTAAATATCAACTTTCAGATGAACTACTGGCCAGCACAGGTTGCCAACCTCGCCGAGTGCCACCTCCCGTATTTCGATTATATCGAGAGCCTGGTGCCGTATGGCGAGAAAACAGCAAAACTGCACTATGGCGCTGATGGTTGGGTGGTGCATCACCTCTCTGATATTTACGGCAAGACTACCCCTGCGGATGGCGTGCATGGCGTTTGGCCCATGGGGGCCGCCTGGTTGGTGCGCCAAGCTATGGAGTATTACTGGTTCACAGGCGACGAACAGTTTCTCCGCGAGCGCGCCTATCCTGTCATGAAAAGCTCAGCAGCGTTCATTCTTGATTTTCTGGTTGAAGCGCCTGAAGGCTCGCCGGTCGCAGGGCGATTGGTGACGAATCCTTCTCACTCACCGGAGAACAGTTTTATCAAAGCAGATGGCAGTGGGTCCTTGTTTACTTACGCCGCGACAATGGACTTGCAGATTATTCATGGCTTGTTCACCAGCCTGCTCGAGGCGAACCGCATCCTCGATCCGAGCGGCGAGTTCGATGCAGCATTTCGCGAAGAAATAAAAGCCGCACTCGCACAGCTCGCCCCCATGCAGATCAGCGAGAAGACAGGTCGCCTGATGGAGTGGATCGAAGACTACCGCGAGAAGCAGCCTAAGCATCGCCACGTTTCGCATCTCTATGGGGTGTACCCCGGTAAGCAAATCAATAAGAACGACACCCCCGAGTTCTATCTCGCGGCACGCAAGTCGCTCGAAGCGCGCGGTGATCGAAGCACCGGGTGGAGCATGGGCTGGAAGACCAACTTTTGGGCGCGCTTCCACGATGGCGAACGTGCCCATACACTACTGCGCACGCTGCTGACCAAGGGCACCTTGGACAATCTCTTGGATACGCACCCGCCCTTTCAAATAGATGGCAACTTTGGAGGCACTGCTGCGATCGCTGAGATGCTGGTGCAAAGTCACGCCGGTGAAATCGAATTACTCCCCGCACTGCCAAAGGCGTGGGCCACAGGCTCCGTGATGGGCCTGCGCGCGCGCGGAGGTTTTGAGGTGGATATCGCCTGGCAAAATGGACAATTAACTGAAGCGACCGTTCGCTCACTCAACGGCAATGCGCTCAAGCTTCGTTACGGGACTGTCACCAAGACCGCCTCGGTCGCGAAAGGCTCATCGATTACCTGGAATGGCCAATAGCGAAAATCGAGCGCCGTTTCTCCACGCACAAACAGGAAAACAAGGATAGAATATGAAAAAGAAAAACAATGTCACACGACGTTCCTTCCTCAAACAATCTGTCACTGCTGCAGGAGCCGCCTGGGCGGGGCCTATGGTGCTAAGGGCGGAAACCTTAGGGAATGCCGCGAAGGCAGCGGCCAATTCCCGTATCGGGATCGGATTCATCGGGACCGGCCTGATCGCAAAAGGACACCTGAAAAGCTTTGCCTCCATGAAAGAGGTTCAGGCGGTCGCCGCTTGTGATGTGCGTCAATCCAAGTTGGATAGCGCGCTCAAGATACTGAAGGGCAAAGGCGCCACTTCGGTCATGGCGACCCCTCACTATGAGGAGGTGCTGGACAATCCGGATGTAGATATCGTATGCATCGCGACACCCGACCATTGGCACGCTGCGATCGCGATCGCCGCCATGAAGGCGGGCAAGGACGTGTACGTCGAGAAACCCATGACCCTCACGATCGAGGAGGGCAAGGCGGTGCTGGCTGCGGAGCAGAAATATGGGCGTATCGTGCAGGTGGGATCACAGCAACGCTCATCTGTGTATTTTCGCAAGGCCGCGGAGCTGGTGCGCAACGGGATGATCGGCGACGTCAAAGAAATTTACGCACAACTGGGCCGTATGCCACAACCGCCTCAGAACGCGCCCGTCAAGCCGGTTCCAGACGGGCTTGATTACGACCTGTGGCTGGGGCCAGCTCCATTTCATGACTATACCGATCATCGTACTCTCTCGAAATACGGTGGAGGCTGGCGCTGTTACTGGGATTACGGCAATCGCAAGTTTGGCGACTGGGGTGCGCATCACTACGACATCATCCAATGGGCGCTCGGTCGGGACGATACGGGCCCGGTCGAGTTTATTCCGAAGGGCTATGAAGGGTCTGGGTACCACCATTATCGCTACGCCGACGGCACTACGGTTTGGCGGGATAGGAAACCTCCGAGAGGTCAGGAATCGGTGGCAGAAGAGAAGCCGAAAAAGGAGCCATCGATTCGTTTCATCGGGTCCGAAGGCGAAGTCCATGCCAGCCGGGTGATGTTCGACACCCTACCGAAAGAACTCCGGCGCCACCGCTTTACCGAGAACGACATTCAGCTCTACGAATCCAAGAATCATCGCCAGAATTTCGTAGACAGCGTTGTGTCGCGCAAACCGCCCATTTGCCCAGCATCGGTAGGTCACCGCACCGGTACGATCTGCCAGCTGGCGGGCATCGCCGAACGCTTGGGACGTCCCATCAAGTGGGATCCCAATGCAGAACAAATTGTCGGCGATTCCGAAGCCAAGGCGATGCAGGATCGCCCGCGACGCGAGGGCTACGAACTGCCGACCGTGTGAGCCATGCGGCCTCATACAACAGCTTCGCGGCGTTACTCCCGTATGTGGTTAGGGACGTAGCGCAGCGGAGTGCCGTTCCCAAAAGCGCCACGAAGAGGCGCGACTCCGCTTCGCTTCGTCACTCAACTACGAACCACAAACTCGACGTCCTCTCGGTGGCCATTTGCATCCTGAAGTGGTCGACCAGTTGCGCAGATCTTGCGACCAATGGTGGGGGGCCGTTCTGCCGTTCATGGTCAATGAAAGCTTGCCGCAGGTTGAAGAACATCAGCTGGCGGCGCGTGATGAGAGCAAGTTGTAGGGAACAGACATTCCCACATGGAGCGCGGAGAAGCTTTAAGCATAGGAGTGATTTGATGAAGACACGCTGTTTTAGCTTGAAGATCTTCGCAGCCCTGGCCGTGGTTTTATCCGCGAGCCATGTGCAGGCAGAGGAGAGCTTGGGGGAAGATCCGTTTGCGCTTGAGCAACAAACTCAGCAGTCGACCGGCGAAAAGCCGTGGGCAGGGAAGACGCAGAGCGAGATTCAGGCCTGGGCCAAGAAGAATTTGCACCGGAAACTCCGCGGTAAGGAAGTCGAGGCAGAGAAGCATCCGCAGTGGGACTGGTTTCGAAAATCTGGACTGGGGCTGTTTTTGCACTGGGGCCCGGCGAGCGTGAAACCGAACAACGGCGATGCATGGGCGATGGTCTGGTCAGCAGCCAAGGCCAAGGCAAAACGAACAATCATGCTGCCGGAGAATATGTTTGCTGTCGCGGAAACATGGAACCCGGAGAGCTACGAGCCGGACAAATGGATGGCCGCTGCGTCAAAAGCGGGATTCGGATATGCGGTGCTGACCACACGGCATCACGACGGCTACTGCCTCTGGCCGAGTGAGCATGGAACCTGGGATACCGGCGACCACATGGATGGACGTGACCTGGTGAAGGACTATGTCGATGCCTGCCGTGAGAACAACCTTAGAATCGGATTCTACTACTCCGGCCCCAACTGGCATTACGATTACAAGAACCGGGAGTTTATGCACCCATCGCG
>DMTJ01000594.1 GCA_003477185.1 Lentisphaeria bacterium | reverse complement strand
CCGTGATTGCGTGGGTGATCATCGGTATTCCGAACCAGGATATTGAAAGCGATTCGTCGAAACAGCTCCTCCAAATCGGCAGACACACTGCCTGAATACTGGCGCATTCTCTCGGCAAGCCTGCTGTAGGACCACAGGTGGCGATCTCGTTCATCCCACTCCGCCAGGCTCAGTGCGCTGAGATAGGCACGCCGTGCCCAACCGCCCTCTACTGCCTCTCGGTCGAAGCGCTTGGTCAGAAACACGGCATGCCGCCCGATCATCTCAAGTCGGGTCTCAGGAACGTGCATGCCGCATTTCTCGGCCAGTTTCATCGTCGCAAACTCCGCTCTCGGCAGGTCAAAGCGATCATAGCGAGAAGGAAATTTTGCCAGCCATAGCTCACCGTCTAACGTTACGGTGCACTTGGGGCGAGCGCCGCCCAGACTGGTCCCCTGCTCGAACATTGCACGCGTGTGAGTGTCGACCTGGCCGCCGTCTTCGATCGCCGCGGCTGCTGCCAACAGCTGAGACAATTCCTGAAACGCAGGGGGTTCTAGAACTGGTTCAGGAGAATCAAGCGCTGGCCTGAAATCCAGATTCCCAGCGCGAGTGGCATTGGCATGTGTCAGGAAATCAACCTCGGACATAGAGTCCGCGGGACGCCCGATACAGGATGCGATTACCAGCCGTCCCCAGTAATCCGGCGAGGCATCCCGAAATGCCCCATAGAGCCCGCCGTTGGTTGTCACTGGCAGTGGTTCCAACCCCAGCGGCAGAGCAACCGGATCGACCGGCACTGCCTCCTGCCGTTCGAGATACCGTCGGCCATAGGCAAACGTCCCGACCCGGATGCCATCCTCATGTGTAAACAGGCCTGCCGGTGTTGCCCGTAAAGCACCAGGAAGATAGCAAAACACGTACAATTTCGTCGCAACCATCAGAAATCCAATTCGGGGCGGTGCTTCGTTCCCACACGCTTGGGTTCGCGCTGTTTCTCAAGAAAAATTCCGGCCTGGTCGGCCGCGGGATCCGCGACCGCTTTTGTCGTTTCCCAAAGCCCCAGCACCCACAGCGCTGCCAGCAGCACTCCCGAAGCAACGCCGGCATCCCCTCTCTCCAGACGAATCACACTCCGTCGTTCGACACCGATGCGCTCGGCCAGACTCGCCTGACTCCAGCGCCGGCGGACACGTGCCGTCTTAATCCGCTCGCCATACAAGCGAAGCCGCTCATGGACTTCCTGGGGGAATTGTGTCATATAAAGATCCTACTATGCGGTTAAGAACTATATATATGCCACTCATGGCGGATTTCAAGTCTATTCCGAGTCACCGAGGCGGGATCTTGTCACGAAGTCTCGAGGATCGGTTTTTCGCAAGATAATGGCGGCTAACTGACCGTGATTCGTGTGCTCACTGCGCGTATGGCCATGCCGATCCGTCAGGTAAGCAGGAGGCCGCTGGCCCCGCAGGCGTTGGCATAAGACCAGCATCTCAGGCGAAGTCCGGAGCATGCTCCTTCTTATGCCTGGCAGCCGAGGTTGCCTTCGGCCGTCTTGCTCCGCGTCGGCTGCGAGACAGCCGAAGGCAACGGGGCGTCGGCGACAGGCTGGGCCAGCCGGACAGCTCCGCACCAGAGCACTGCGGCGGCCGTTGACCGAGAACGAAATTTTGTCCCTTAGCAAGCGCAGCGGTTCTAGCCGTCAGACCAGGCCAAGAGTAACCGTCTGCAAGCCCTTGCCCATCTCCCCGAATTCGAAGTGGATGGTATGGCTTCCCCGCTTGTACTTGATCCAGCGGAGAACCTTGCCAAAGAACCCGCTATTCCCCCCGCCTTCGAAAACTGGGGAGCCCATTTCCTGTCTCACATCGTCTTCCGAATAGCCGAAGACCACGCCATGAATGAGTTCTCGCTCGTACCTTGCGTAGGAGCTGTCGCCCAGACCTGAATGAAGGGCAACTTGGTGCAGGACGCCCGATTCGTAGCAAAGGCCGAAACCGAGTTCCTTGTACTCCTGAAATTCATCGTCTGCTTCAACTTCGATACCTCTGCTTACAATAGGTCTACTGGATATCGCTGCCAAAAAATCCACCACAACACCCCCTTAGCTCTGTGGAGATCGGCTTCGTCAAGAAGAAGTGCCGCATCAAGGTCATCGGCGTCGCTGAGAACTTGTTTTCGACCGCCCCTACCTTTGTAGGTGCGAGTGGCCGAATGCACTGGGGCCGTGACAGTCTCACTCATGCCAGCATCCACTTCGGAGAACGTTGTCATGGGTGGTGCGGAGCCCGCAACGCTGGCAAGATCGTAGGACGCTTGTCCCCATGCGTCTATTTCTGAGAAGTCTTGCGACGCAAAGGGATTTGCGTCGTACGATTGAGCGGCCAAGAAGGGGAGGACGAGCGAGAGGAGGAGAAGGAGGCTGATCATCCCTGTGTGACGGTGACGTGCTTGCCAGCCACGACGATGGCAAGCTTGCGGATGTGCTCCGGAGAGACGCCAGCTTCGAGAAGACTGGCTTCGTAGTCGCGGGATTCGATCTGGGCCAGAGCTTCGGTGGTCGCGATTGCGGAGTCCGCATCGCCCTTGATTGCTTTAAACTCGATGATGAAGGCCAGCGGATAGGCAACGGTCTTGGGACGCATCAGGATATCGGCGCGGCCATAGCCGCTTTCGACATTGGACCGGATTTCGTAGATCTGGCGCAGGTGCGCCAAAAGGCCGAGCACAAAAGCGTGAAACACAGCTTCGGGCAGTTTGGCTACGTCGTGACAGCTGAGCAGCCGTGCGGCCAGTTCACTGAGCAGATCTTGTAGTCTCGGCCAGTTGCTATCCAAAAGAACGTCAAGCAGTTGCTCGGTCGCGGTAAAGGACAGCGAGCGGTGCCAATGCTCGACAAACTGCTCGAAGGCAATGCTGACTTCGAGATTCGGAATGCTGAGGTGATAGCGCTGTCGCGTGGGGCGCCGGGGATCGGGCTGCGGGTCGGTTGCCTTCAGGTAGCCGGAGAAGACCAGAAAGCTCCAGATGTGCTCGGCGCTCTTGCCAACATCGCTGAAGATGGTGTGTTCGTGCAGTTCACGACGCAGTTCCTCACCAGCAAGTAACTGCTCCAGCTCGCGTTTCAGCGGCAGACCGCCGGATTCCAGTTCCGCGTAGATCAGGTCGTTTGACGCGGTGTTGAGCCAGTGCGGACCGATTGGATCCGGACGCTTGGAGATCGCACAGATGACAGACCACGGGTTATAGATGGTGTGGGGGCCAAATTGATAGCCGTTGTACCACTCGCGCATCGGTCCAGCCAAGTCCTCTGCATCAAAGTCTGTTAAGACCTGCGCCAGTTCTGGCTCGGTAAAGCCGAACTTGTCAGCAAAAGGCCCGCTGCTCAGGAGGCTGGCGACATCAAGGTTGTTGAGCCCTGAAAAGATGGACTCACGTGCCACGCGCAGGATGCCGGTCACAACGCCACGGAATAGGGCACCGCCCTCTTCATGCTTGAGGCCGCCGCCCAGCCAGCTGCGCATGAACGCAATCATCTCGTCATAGTAGCCGTTACGCCACGCTTCAATTACGGGTGAGTCGTATTCATCAATCAACACGACGACTGGCTGATTATGATAGGCCTGAAGGTGGGCAATCAGCTTCTTGAGGCTCAATTCGTTGTCTGCTATGGAGCCGCATCGGGCTATTACCTTCTCATAAGATTCTCTGTCATCCGTAGCAAGGGTATCAAGCAGAAAGTCGTGGCGCTTATGCAAGGCTGAGAGGCGCTCAAGAAGTTTGTCCTGCGCTACCTCCCAAGATGCTCCTTTGATATCCTTCAAGCTAAGGTAGATCACCGGGTATTGGCCCTGATGGCCCATCGCATCGGTATCGTCTGTGATCGCCAAGCCGTCAAACAGCGGCCGTCGGTCTTCTGCCGATTTTTCGAAGAAGTAGCGCAGCATGGTCATATGCAGCGTCTTGCCAAAGCGCCGCGGGCGCGGAATTAACGTCACTTCACTGCTATCCAGGACAGAGCGAATCAGAGGGGATTTGTCGACGAAGTACCCACCCTGGTCCCGTAGCTTCTTGAAGTCGTCTGTTCCTGTTCTAAATGAGGGCATGGCGTGCCTGCGATGCTGGTGTCAATGCGATAGCTATACCGTACTCGCCATCCCGCGTTCAGCAATGGACTCGCGGGTATGTTACTTCCGTACAGCTCCGCTGGCCCGGAGCAGCGCCAGGACCACGCGAGAGTGGAACGTTTTCGTACGGCGCCGAGCAAAGCTCATCTCGCTTTTTTGCTGCAATAAAGCGGATACTTGAGCGTGTCCGCCCGAACAGCTGTGTGTATTTGTATCTGAAATCAAATCGAAATTGCAAGGAGCTACATGATCGCTCGGGTTTCTATCATCCGTCGTGGGACGAACGTTCTTGGCGCTCAGCGCCACGGAAATTAGAGCCATGTGTCCTCCTGGGTTGCTCAGCAATCCCTAACTCAAAACCAGTCCAACAAAGGATCAGATCCATGGAAAACAACACCCCTTCAACTCTGAGTCGCCGTCACTTCATTCAAGGAATGGGTGCCAGCGCGGCTGCCTTGGGCGCCTTGTCAGCCGCGAGTTCGCTGCATGCAGCCGATGACTTGCCGCGCGATGCCGCTGGCAACGTGATTCCCGGATTTGGCGATGATCCAGAACAGCCGAACCAGGTGACCGCGAGAAATACCGACAAGTGGGAGCAGAAGTCCGATCGCAAGATCAAGGTGGGCATTGCTGGCTACGGGCTCTGCAAGTTTGGGGCGATGTTCTGTTATCAGGACCATCCCAACGTAGAGGTGGTTGCTGCGACCGACCTTGACCCGCAGCGCTGCGCCGCCTTGGCCAAAGCAGTGGGCGCCAAGAAGACCTACGCTTCCTGCGAGGAGATGATCAAGGAC
>DMTJ01000508.1 GCA_003477185.1 Lentisphaeria bacterium | reverse complement strand
CCTTGCGACCGGCTGTATGTCGCGCGATGGTGGCGAGTACGAAGGGGGCGCGATCGGCGGGGCAGCTGTGGGTGGTGTCGCTGGCGCTGTGATTGGGAATCAAGTCGATCATCCGGCTACTGGAGCGGTGATTGGCGCAGCAGCTGGTGCCACCGCTGGCCAAATTTACGAGGCGAAGCTGAGCAAGGCCCGTAAGCGCGAGTACCAAATTCAGGCTGATAACCTCCACTTCTGGAACCAGCGCTCGCTGCGTGTCCGCAACGGTGGCTCCCGCGATTAACACACCTTGGCTCTGCTGCCCGGTTTGATCACTCTCTGCTGTCTCAACGAGATTATATGGAAGCGGACTCTAGACTCCCCTATACCGTACTGCTTCAGGTTCGCGACCTGCTTACTGTCAAGACTTTCTACCAACACACGCTCAAGCTCGAGAAGCCAATAGTCGACAGCAGCTTCTGGGTGGAGTTTGCCGTCCCGAATGTTGGTGTTCTGGTTTTGCAGCAGACCAATATCGTGGCTGAGAATGGCGGGCCGCGGCATGGGATTTCCTGGCTCCTGCCTGTCGAAAACTTGGAAGCCAAGCTGGACGAGATGAATGGTCTTGGGATTCTGCCACTTCGCCCACCGATCGAGATTCCAGGCCGTCGCTCTATCACCTTTTCCGATCCCGAAGGCAACCTCTTTACCTTCTATAGCCAGACCGGGGAACCGACTGGATGAAGCGGCTCATGTGCCGAGCCTGCAACGGAGCCAATCTGCCGGAAGCCTTCGTCTGCGTTCAGTGCGGCGAAAGTCTGGTGATTGGCAGGCTGGTCAGCCTTGGCAACGGAGTTTTGGCGCGAGGCGCAGTCTTCGAAGTGCGCTCCACTGACTTCGCCATCGGGCGTGCCAGCTCCAACCAGATCGTGGTCGACAGCAATCTCGTCGCTCCTGAGCAATTACGTCTCAGGTATGTGGGCGGTAGTTTTCACGTGGTGGATGTTGAGGGCCGCGGTCGCAGCCAGTGCAACGGCGTCAAGATCGAGGGCTCCCAGCCGTTACGCGACGGCGATCGACTCGACCTTGCCGTCGAATCGTTTGTCTACAGCGAGGAGCCACTGGCAAGCCTGGACGGGTCTTCGGTAGCCGGCTACCGCTTTATGCTCGGTGCTCTGGCCGAGATGCAGCTAGCTTTCGATACCAACGAGCTTGTAACCGCTGCAACGGACGCCGTCATCCAGCTTTGTCAGGCGAGCAAAGCAATCCTTTTCACCTTTGATGATGCGGGGGTGCTGCGCCAAGAGCTTGCCCGGGCGCCGGGAATGGTATCCTTGGGAAAGGTGACTCATACGATCACCCCACTGCTGCTGGAGCGCATTCATCACGGCCAGGAGGCCGTAGTCCTCATGGAACGTGAGCTACTACAGCAACCACCCAGCGACCCGCACGTGAAGATGCTCGCCTTCGTGCCGATGCGCGCCTTTCATCCGCACACGGGGAAGCGCTCCCTGAATGGTTTGATCTACGCAGAAAGCGGTCGTCCGGTCCATACCATGCCGCAGGTTGCGAGGCCCATGCTTCAGATGCTCGGTCAGCTCTTTACCGTGGCGTACGGTCGCTCTGTGGGGCACGAAACCGAATTGCAGGGGGCCTACGGGCTGCGCCGCACCAGGGACGCCATTAAACACGAACTGAGCCGTGCGATTACCCAACTGGAGCAAGGAGACAGCGAAGCCCTTTCCAGCAGCTTGCAGCAATGCCGGACGCTGGTTGACAGTGGTTTGCGCTCCGAGTAGCAAGCCTTGCTGCCTCGGGAAGAGCACGTACAATGAGAACTACGAATTACACGAGGAATCCTATGCGTCTAGCATTGCTACTATTATGGGCGGTCTCTCTGGCGGCAGTCCCCACTGACAACCCTTGCGCCAGCTACGAGTTGGCCTGGACCAGTGAGATTCACTGGGACAATGTACTCGATATCACCACTGTGGATGGCCAGAATTGGGATGCGAAGATCGCAACCGGCCAGGAAGCACTTACCGAACAGGGCGGCGGCGTCCTCTTTTTCCCGGCGGGGGAGTACGTCGTCAGGGAGACGATCCTGCTCAAGAGTGGAATCGTTCTACGAGGTGCCGACCCCGTGGAAGTCACGAAGGCCAGTGATGTTGCCTTTGCGCCTGGGACCATCCTTCAATTTCCCGCCTATGCGCCTAGCTTCGAAGGGGAGGGCACGGCCAATGATACCGCCTTCAAGGGTATTCATCTGGAGGACGTGGGTACTGCTTCGAATTGCGGCCTCGTCCATCTGCAACTCAACCACGCTCATATCGAGTATGGCGAGACCGAAGATCACCAGGCAGGGAAGAATCGTCTGGTGGTGGGGTGCGTCGTGCAGAACGCAGCCGTGCCCAATGACATGGTTCCGGCACCATTTCAGAATCAATGGCAGCGCTTTACCAAGCGTGATCATGCTGCGCTGCAGGCGTACTGTGGGGAGAACATGCTCTTGGCAAACAATCGCCTGCCGCAGGCAGATGCGAACTTCATCATGAAGGATTTCAAGATGTACATGGATAGCCGCAGCAAGACGAACGTATTGGAACACGATACGATCTTTGACTACGACTTTCGTCCCGGCATCGCCGCCAATCAGTTTGCGCTCAGCGCCGAGGCCACCCCGCAAAACATGCCCTGGGGCTTCCGCAGGGGCCTCGTAATTCGTGACAACTTTATTTATGGAAGTGGCGGCCCTGCCATCTTGTTCACTGGAGACGGCACCATTTGCTCGTTCAACGTGATTCGGTTCAAGAAAAAAGTCGCGCGCGAGACCACCGTCGGTATTCATCGCGGCGACATCACGAACCACGTTCGCGCCATCGAGATGCGTGGCCATCGCTGGACTGTAGAGGGCAATCACTACATCGTGTATCCGAACGTTGGCCCGATCGGCCCCGATGGTGACGGCATCATGCACATCGCCGAGTCCAACACCGCGGTCGTCGACAGCAAGATCATCAACAACACCGGAAACGCCTATATCGGCATCTGGCGGGTGCCGATCAATGGGCTCGAGATTCGCGGAAACAAAGTCGCTACCGATTCGCGGCATGGTGCAATCTCCGTGCTCGGCGCGACCCGTAGGCACGAGACCATCTTTTCAGTCAAGAACGTCGTGATTGCAGAGAATGAGACCATCAATAGTGGTGTCATGGTCGTGGGCGATGGTGAGAATATCACGATTCGCGGGAACACCTACAAGGGCGCGAAAGGCAAGAACATGCTCTGGAATTTCAGCGGAGCCGAGACCGTTGTCGACAATGTTGGCTTCAAGCTCCATTCCAGAAATCTGGCGCGTAGCAAGAAGTAGCAAGCTACCAGTCTAGCAGCAGCTCCCGGTTTGCTGCCACCAGCGTCTTGAGCATGTCCGCAGCGCGATCCGGCGCGATCATGCACAGCGGGTCCAGTAGAATTGCCTGCAGCGCCAGATCGAAATCGCAGGCCAGCGCGGCACGGAGTGTCAGCGCCTGGACCTCGCAGATGCGAGCAACCAATGGTGCCACGGCATCCGGCAGCGGTGTTGTCGTGACCGGTCGCACCGTACCATGACGAAACTGCGCGTTCGTCTCTACGATCGCCCCGATAGGAAGCTGACTGATCTGGCCTGAATTCGGAAGATTCACGTTTGTGTCGAGGTCTGATAAGCCCAACAATGCGCACACCTGTGCCACTGCTTCCTCACCAGAAGCAACCAAGTGCTCGGGGACTCCGCTAGCATCCAGCGGGTTCGCAGCCACCTGCACTCCGGCCGCTGGCTGCCATGTCCCAGCGCGAAAGCTCGCGGGGGTTGCCACGACGCCCCAACGATGCAGCCCCGCTTCTCCGGCAGAAAGATACCAAGGGACGAACTCTGCCAGGTGCCGGTCACCAGCTGCCCCGAGCACCCCAAAGCGGCGAAACATGTCGAGCCCTATCATCGCCTTGTGATCCCAGAATGCCCCCCGTGCTGAATTATGCGCCGCATACCCAGAGGCATCTGCAAACGTCTCCGGCAGGTCGCACAGACTTTGTAAGAACGGAAACAAGCTCTCTCCCTGATAATGCGCTGCCGTCGCAAACGTAAAGTGATTGACGCCAGCGATATCAAGGGAAATTTCGTTGGCCGCCGGTGCAGGACCACCCAGTTCGCGGGAAATCAACTGCGCCAGCAGACGCTTTGTGCCAGCTACCTCATGGCAGCAGCCAAACGCCTTTATGTCTGGAAACACGTCGTACAGCGCAGCTGTGCAAAGTGTGAGCGGATTTGCAAAATTCACCACCCACGCATTCGGGCAGTGTTCTCCCACAGCCTTGGCGAACTCCGCAAAAATCGGGATGGCACGTAGTGCTCGAGAGATCCCGGCGGGGCCGGTTGTGTCCCCCACGGTATGCAACACACCGAACTGCTCCGTGATTTCGAGGTCGTTTGCGAACATCGCAGCTGGCCCTGGGGAGATTCCAATAAACACGAAGTCAGCACCGTTAAGTGTCTCCTCCAAACTGGTCGAACAGCTGACCTCAAAACGGGTCCTTGCATCAGGATGCGAGAAGAGCGTTTCGGCAACCTCAGCGGTCTTGTCGAGTGCGCCGAGGTGTCGGCTATGGAGGCGTAATTTTCCGGTCAAGTCCGGGCTGAGAGCGAGGTCCCGCAGAACAGTTGGGGCCCAGTAGCGTCCACCAGCGCCTAGAATCGCGATCGTTACATCAGTTGCGTTACTCATTTTAGGTCCATCTGTTTTTGATAATCGGTCTCTATCTCGTTCACCATGTGTCGCCAATCCCAATGGCTGGCCGCATGCTTCCGGCCTGCCTGTCCGTAGGTTTCGCGCAGCGCATCGTCTTTCAACAGCCGGGCAATTGATTCCGCCACGGCAGCTGAGTTCTCCGTTTCACAAAGCAGTCCGGTCTGCTCGTGCAGCACGATCTCCGGGGCGCCGTCGAGCGGGAAGGTGACTGCCGGCTTGCCGCTAGCTAAGCCCTGGACCACGGCTCGCGGCAGGCCCTCGCGAAGAGACAGGTGGGCCAACACGTCCATCATTCCCGTGTATTTCGGGACCTCACTCGGTGGGACCAGCCCCGTAAACTTGACATGGTCGGTGATTCCCTGCTCCCGTACCTGCTTCTCAAATTGCGATCTCAGCAACCCGTCGCCCACAATCAAAAAGTAGCAATTCGGCACCTCAGCCAGAATCTTGGGAATCGCCTCGAACAGGTACTCATAGCCCTTGAGTTCGAAGAGTCTGGCGACCTTGCCTACGACGAGGGAATCGTTGGGGATCCCAAGGGCACGGCGGCCTTCCCAGTCACGCACGCCATTCAGATACGGCTCCAAGTCCATGCCGCTGTATACCGTCTTGTATTGGGACGCCTGGCCGATCTTTGCATCTTGAAACTGCTGGGTCATCGCGTCTGCCACTGTGTAAATGCGGTGGCAGCGTTTGGCCGCGTAGCGCTCAGCCGTGATGTAAATCTGGTTCTTCCAGGCCTTCTCAAAGCGATGAAACGGCGGACCATGCACGGTATGGGCAACCACCGGTATGCCCACTTTCCAGGCTGCCGCCCGACCGATAATCCCGGCCTTGGAGCTGTGGGTATGCACCACGTCGAAGCGATTCTCGCGCAAGTAGGCAACCAGGCGACTATACGCTCGCAAATCCTGTGCTGGATGGATTGCACGGATCAGCGACGGCTCCTCGTGTACCTGCAACTCGGGCAGCGGAACCTTCTCTAAGAGTTTCCCTTCTGGGCCGGTCGTTGGCCCTGTCACCAAGACCGTCTCGTGGCCATTTTCTAGGTGGCCACGCAAGGTGAACAGTGTGTTTTCCTGGGCACCACCCACGATCATGCGGGTAATTATGTGGCAGATTTTCACCCTGCGAATCGCTCGAGCCAGCGCACAAGTTCAGCGCCCCAGGCAAACGACGCATTCAAGCCAAGCCCATGCCCGCCCCGCTCGTAGACGTGAATCTCAAACGGGACCTGATGGTCAGTCAGAGTGCGGGCCACATCCAGGCTGTTGGCGACTGGTACGCCCTGATCTTCAGACGTATGCCAGAGAAAGCCGGGCGGTGTGCTCGCACCCATGCGATAGACAGGGTTGACCGCACGCGCTTGCGCATCGCTAGCATCTTGCCCTAGGAGGTTCGCTCGTGAGCCGCTGTGTCCGTAGGGCTGATCAAGGGCAATGACTGGATAGCAGAGCACGAAAAAGTCTGGCGCCGGGACGGCGTAGTCTTCGGCTGCCACTGTGGCGTGTGCAGCCAGGTGCCCGCCTGCTGACGAGCCCATGAGCCCAACTGGCACAACCAGTCCCTGCTCTTTGAGCCAGTTGCGAACTCCGCAAAGCGCCCAAAGTGCGTCCTCCAACATCGCCGGATGCCGGAAGCCGTCCGTCCCCGAACGATAGTCGACTACGAAGCAGGCCACGTCATGCGCCATGAGAAACTCGGCATAGTGACGGCCTTCATGGGGTGCCCGCGTGTGGTACCCACCGCCGGGGAAGATGACTATCGCCAGCCGTACATCGTCTGGGATAAATGCCTCAATCTCCGGCTGTGGATGCGTGGTCGAGCCCGGCAGGTTGCCCTGCACCATGATTAGGTCTCCGCGGTGCCGCGAGCCATGAGAATCTTGCCAGTACGTACGGTCTCAAGCACGTCATAACGTTGCAGGAGCGTGATAAAGGCGTCCATTTTTCCCGCGTCGCCCGTGCATTGCAGAGTGATCGTCTCCTCGCAAAGGTCCACCGACTCAGCTTTGAAGTGCTCGGCCAATTGCAGCAGCTCAGTGCGTGTGGAAATCGGGCAGGAAACCTTGACCAGGGCCAGCTCACGCTCGACGACACTGTGGGTGGTATGGTCGGTGGCGTGGAGCACGTCGACAACTTTGTTGAGTTGCTTGATGATTTGCTCTAGGATTTGTTCGTCCCCAGAAGCGGTAATCGTCATGCGCGAAAAGCGTTCCTCCTTGGCCGGAGAAACAACAAGGCTATCCACGTTGTACCCGCGTCGTGAGAACACGAGCGCGATACGAATGAGAACGCCCGGCTTGTTATTCACAAGCAAGCTGATGGTATGCTGTGGTGTCATAGTAAAAAGAATCTCGATGCGTGATGCGTAATTCGAATGCGAAGCTTGACTTAGGCCTGAATCAGGTGCTTCCTGGCGGCTTGTCCATTTTATGCTTCGGGCGTTCCAGAATCATATCTGCGTAGGTCAGCCCACTCGGAATCATCGGGAAGACGTTGTCGGCCTTGACCACTTCGGCATCGATAATGCAGGGGCCGTCGTTGTAGTCCGCAGCTGCCTGCAGGACGCGGTCGACATCGGCATTCCGCTTGATGCGAAAGCCCTTGCCGCCGTAGGCTTCAGCCAATTTCACGAAGTCCGGGTTCCCGACCATAGCCACGCCGGAGAGGCGGTTGTCAAAGAACAGATCCTGCCATTGTCGGACCATGCCGAGGAAGGAGTTGTTGATGATCAGGATCTTGATCGGCAGCTTGTTGATGACCGCAGTGGTCATCTCTGGCATCGTCATTTGGACGCCGCCGTCGCCGACCACCGCCCAAACCGGCACACCGGGAGCGGCTAGCTGTGCCCCAATCGCAGCAGGCATGCCGTAGCCCATCGTCCCTGCACCACCGGAACTCAACCAGTAGTTGCGATGCTTGGTCAGGCAATACTGCGCGGCCCACATTTGGTGCTG
>DMTJ01000381.1 GCA_003477185.1 Lentisphaeria bacterium | reverse complement strand
CGAATCTGGTACGCACTGTAAGTCCCGTCTGCTGCCAACGGCGCGAAGCTCGGCTGATCCGTCGCCGCATCGTACAGCATCGCACCCCAGTTGTTGTGCGTCGCCGAAAGGCTCTCGCGCAGGGTGATCGCCACCTTGCTGAGATTTGGGAACTGCTGCACGACCTGCCGCGCCACGTCCGGATAACGGCTCGTGTCCAGAGAGCCAGCGTGGACATCGGTCTCCCCGGCACGAATCCCCAGCACGTCATGGCAGTCCTCTTCGTTGGCAATCACGACATCAATAAAGGGCAGGATGCCCCGCATGGTGGCTTGTGCCAACTCGCGAGGACTCTTGGCGTCATCCCACTTCCACAGCTTCCCCCGAAAGTTCAGGTCAATCGATACGGTCACGCCCGCGGCCTGGGCCCGCTGCGCTGCAATGAGCGTGGCCTCAGCAGCGATCGGCGACAGCGCTGGTGTAATCCCGCTGAGGTGCAACCACTGCGCATCGGCAAAAATCGCATCCCAGTCGTAGCGATCCGCTGGCGTCACGGAAATGGCCGAGTCCGCACGATCGTAGATCACGTTGCTCGGACGCTGATTCGCGCCGGTTTCGAGGAAGTAGAGCCCCAGTCGGCCTTCATCTGTGCGCAGGATGTGAGAAGCATCGATGCCCACCGCGCGGACAGAATCCATGGTTGCTTCTGCCAGTGCGTGCCTAGGCAGCGCCGTGACGTACCGCGCCCGTCCCCCAAAATTGCAGATCGATGCCGCTACGCTGGCCTCGGCCCCGGCGTAGGTGACTTCCAACTCCCGGGTCTGGCGCAGGCGCAAATTCTGCGGCGCTGCCATCCGGGCCATGATCTCTCCAAAAGTAACGACAAACTTATCCATGTGATCCACCGTTCGAGACTTGGTTTACTACTTCTGCAGCTCGCCCGGCGATCGCGGTCCAATCTCCGCGCTGCACGAGGTCCTGTTTGACGATCCACGACCCGCCCACGGCGGCCACGCTGGGCTCCTCTAGGTACGCGGCCATGTTCTCAGAGTTCACGCCGCCCAGTGGAAAGTACTCGATTCCCAGATGCTTGTACGGCGCGCTCATGCTGCGCAGGTAAGAGATTCCTCCTGCGGCTGCGGCTGGGAAGAACTTTACGAAGCGACAGCCCAATTCGATGGCCTGCTCCAGGTCAGACGGTGTGCAGATGCCCGGTGCAAACGGCAGCCCGGCTTCCTGGGCGGCCCGTACAACCCGCGGATTCATTCCGGGCGAGACCCCGAAATCAGCACCGACAGCCTTCACCTCTCGCGCGGTATCCGGCGTCAGAATCGTGCCCACGCCTACCAGCATCTCAGGGACCTCCTGACAGATCGCGGTCAGCCCGGCCATCGCGGCATCGGACCGCAAAGTCAGCTCGATCGCCGTGATGCCGCCCTCAAGTAGAGCGCGCGCAATCGGCACCGCGTGCTCCGCCTTCTCCACCGAAAAACCAGCCACCACGCCCAGCGTTCTCAGCTGCCGTAAAATTTCTTTTGGGAACATCACTGTCTCAGTCTCCAATCAATACAGACTTGCGTTTTACGATGAACTACTCTCCCGAACTGTAGCGGGAACAGTCTTTGCCCATGCCGCTTTGCTTCGGACCGCCGTGCGGCAGTTGCACAGAGTAGTCTGGCTCGTTAATCCAGCCACTGCCAGCCCGAATCTCACAACAAATCTATATGCCTTCATTCTGCCGGTAGTGTCTGCCTCCGGCAGGACGTGTGTCGCCCTCCGGACGGAGTCTTTCTTAGAGAGCTTGCGAATTGCTGCTCTGTCTCTCTTTGTCTGGGCGCAGGCAGTGCTGCGCCGTACGGTTTTGCCTTACCGATTGGTGAGGGCGAAGGCCCTAGCTTGGATGCCAGATCCTTGCCTCTATCCCTCCACTTCGATCAGTCGCTCAGTCAAATCCGGGGCATCCTTGGAGCGGTCTTTAAACAACGCCACTCCGCGCCGACTCTGTGGTCCGCCGCCAAATCGAATCAGGGCATCAATATAGATAACAAAGACTTCGGATTCATCGCCGAAGCGGTCGCCCACGATGATGCTCTTGGCCACTGGATACAATGCGTGATTGCCAGCAAGCGCTTCCTGGGCTGTGAACCGACCGTGACCATGTCCATCACAGGCCAGTGATGCAATAAGTGCAGAAAATGAGTGGTAAAGAAAATGATCGTCACTCAGTTTAGTTTGGGTGGATTTGCGTCAAAACCCAACAGATCCAAGAAGATGAAGATCAACGAATCGCTTATAGCACTGGCTCTCTTTCTTGCCTACCAAGCAGCTCTGCTGCCGTGCGTAGCCCAACAAGATGATTTAGAGCACTTGCTGGCTGAGATCAAGGGCAAAGCTCCCAACTACGAGAAACTTGTGCAGCTGTACAAGCTGCGGAGCTATGCGCCAGGAATGAATGGCACTGAAGCTGTTAAAGAAGCTGTAGCTGCGGGTTTACTGTTCCTTGAGAAATCTGCTGTCTATCAGAAGAAGATCGCACCTTAACTTGCGGAGCGCACGAAGTTTGAAAGCGAACTGATGGCCTCCTGTACTCTTTGTCGCGGTAGCGGAAAGCAAACGATCGACTGTCATAAGTGCGATGGGGACGGGAGGTGTACGAATGGCCGGTGTCAGTCTGGGACAATTCGGGTTCCTCGAGTGGATGGGCCGTCGCAATCTCGCCGCTGTCCTATCTGTAAGGGGAATAGCCGCTGTCCGAACTGCAGGGGGAGTGAAAGGGTGGGGAAGCGCTGTGGAAGATGCCAAGGGCGAGGAGGAAAGCTCTCCTTAGATCGCGCGAATGGCCTATATCTAAGCAGAATCCAAGTGGCTCTTGATTCGCTCGCCGCGGAACACGCGAAACAAGCTCAAGCGGTGGCAGCTGCGAAAACCCGAGCATCGTGGCGGCCGCGGCAAACCGGCTGGGCGCGGGTTCCGCTCCACTCATCTGCACCGATGGCAACCCATG
>DMTJ01000366.1 GCA_003477185.1 Lentisphaeria bacterium | reverse complement strand
CTGGGGGCCTATGAGGCGGAGAGGCCTGTGGTCTTTATCGAGCATAAGGCGTTGTATGCGCGAAAGGGACAGGTGCCTGTCACGCTCGCACCACTTGAGCTTGGCCGCTGCTGCACCAGGCGCAACGGCGACGCGATCAGCATTTTCGTCTATGGTCGGCACGTGACGACCGCCCTGATCGCGGCAGAGCGCCTTGCGGAACATGGCTATGAGGCGGAGGTCGTCGACCTGCGGACGATCAAGCCACTCGATCAGGCTGGCATTCTTGAAAGCTTTTCGCGTACCGGCAGAGCGCTCTGTCTGGAAGAGTCCCCAGTGGTCGGGGGCGTCGGCAGTGAAATCGTCTCGCTGTTGGTAAGCGACGGTTTTGAGTATCTTGAGGCGCCGCCAGCGCGTATGGGTGCACCAGAAGCACCCATCCCGTGCAACCCCGAGTTGGAGGCCCAAGCCTTCCCGACGGTGGAGTCGGTGACGGCGAAGGCGCTGGAGATCTGCGAGTACTGACGCAAAGTTATTGCGCACACTTCCTGTAACCTTTTCTCTGTATTCATGAAGGGCCGTAGTTCGCTGCCCGCAAACTAAAATCCCAGTAGAATCTGTTACGGGAGAGTGACAAACGTACTGACCAGGCTAGATTCTGCCGCGCTCTACCTAACCTCACTTTGAGGCATAGTGAAAATACTGCCCTTTCTCATTTTACTGACGGCTGGCTTTGTTGTTTCTGGCCACGCACAACTCCCAAGGCAGTCGGTTATAGAAGGCAAACTCATTGCCGTCTCCAGCTTCCCCTCCCCGAAAACCAGCGACTACGCCGATTGTCTCTTTTCCACCCGGTTTGTGATCGAAAAGGTGCTCGTAGGCGTTCCTATTGGCGGGACTATTCGTTTGTTGATGCCCGCCTTCCTGAAACGCCAAATTGTCGACGGCAATCTCCAGGTCGGCGATCGCCTTCAAATCGCGGTCCAGCCGTTTTCCTTCGTCGCTGGTCCTGTGCAGAAGATTCAGCAAGCGGATAGCCTATTTGACTTGGAGTATGAAACGTACTACGGCCGCTGCGCCGTCCGTCTCAATGTGGCTCAAGCCGCTGCCATCACACCCGCTCCGATCTTCCAGCACAAATCGCCATTCGAGGCCCCGGTCAACCCGCCCGTATCTGCGGAATTCGAGCGTCTTGCGAAAATCGGAATCGAGCGCGAGCTTGCGATGATCAACCGCCGTATCGGTAATGTTGTAGCGCAGCGGGAGTCGATCAATGCCCGGTTTTCTGCGGATTGGGCCAGGCGGCAGGCGGACTTTGGGGAGGTCAAGGGGTACAAATGGAGCCGTGTGGGCAAAACCCTGATGGCACTGTCCAGCAACTACGCACTCATTCCCGAGGCTTGGCAGGCGAAGCCGGAGAACATAGATGCAATCGTTGCCTTCCGGGACTTTCTGCACGCGCACGGCACCCAGCTCATCATCCAGCTAATACCGTCGATGCACGCCGTTGCTTCGCGCGTTTTTCTGCCGGAATATGCCCAGTATCCAGACCTGGAATGTGCTTTTGCTGCAAAGCAGTTGCTCGAGCGCGGCGTCGAGACTATATACGCCAGTGACGAGCTTGTACGCCGAGCCCCGAATTATGAGTTTATGTTCTTCTATCCGAAGAACAACCATCCCGCGCATGGCTGCCAGGATGTCCTCACCGACCTCAGCTGCGCGCGTCTCAAGCAACGCTTCGGCACCTTGCCTAGCAACCTTGCTCCAGACAGATTCAGCATCGTTCGCGCCAGTGGTGTCTATGGCTCGAACTATCGGTATCCCGTGGGTGTCGACATTGGTACCAAGGCTCCCAACAAAGCCGTTTTAACGGAATCTGTGCGCTACGCGGGAGGGCAAGTCCCCTTTAACCCCAATTCCCAAATCCAAGTGCTCGGGAGCAGCTACATCCAAACCCCCACGCCAGGGGGCTCCTATTCCTCGCTACTGGCGATGAAAACGGCCGTCGCGCCCGACAATGTTCGAGTTAGCGGGCATGGTCCGAATACTACGATTCCGCTGCGTTTCTATTATCAGAAAGGACGGCCGCTAAAGGGCAAGAAGGTGTGCGTATTGCCGGTTTCAATCAACGTTGTGGCCAAGAGTCGCTGGGTAAATCTGCGCGATTTAGACGACATGCTTCGGCTGTTATCTGGAAAGCGCGATGTCTTTCGGGCCCCTAAGCTTCCCGCCTTCTCCTCAGCGATCCGGCCAGTCTTTCCCGACGAGCATCGGTCTAGTTGGCAGCAGTTCGTAGGCTCCCAGAAGGGGGCAGGCTATCTGATGTTTGCGGCACCAGACCAGGATTACCCGGTCACGAACTTCGGTGTCCCCGAGCGGCTTCGTGAATCACCGAGCGTCGTCTATCTCAAGGTTGCCACCGCACCGCGCCAAATAGGTAGCTTGGCCATCAACGGTGTTCGCAAACCACTGGAAATCACCAACTACGCCGTAGCCTGGCAGACCATAGTGGTGCCGATCGAGGCTGGCACCGAACACGTCGCAATATCCGCCAGGTTTAATAAGTCTAAGTCAGCTCTGGCTGTAGAACGAATCGCAATTTGCCAGTAGAGCTGTCACCGCGCGAGCGGTACACTTTTCCATTGCTTACTCTCAGTCAAAGTGCGCGCAGCGAAGGTGTAGATGAGAACGCGTTTGCCTCTAGCCTCCTTGGGGTTTGTGAGGAAGCGCCGAGCAAGATCGAAGCGAATCTGCGCACCAGATCCACGGCGCGCCATAAGGTCGATCGGCATGCCGAGTGTGGCAGCAATGTGTTCGCCAAATCCTGCATTACGGCAATGCATGTCCTCGCCATCTGAGAAAATGAGGCCGTGACTGTCCGCGAGCAGCAAAACTGGGCTGTCGTCGGCAAAGGGCTCAGGCGATATTTTCAGGATTTGGGCTTGGCTCTCCGGGAAAGGAAAGTCGGGTACTCGCTGGACAAGGTCCCCAGTGTAGGTTAGCAGCTCTGAGACACTGGCGAAGTTCGCAGTGCTAGTCGCCCACTCCTCGCTTGCGAACTCCGCAACAATTGCGTTGGCTGCCAGCTGCAACCCTCGCGGCGCCCAATGGCTGTCGCGCTCGCAGCTGACAGTGCCCAAGCTGGCATCCTCTTTGCGGGCGGCAAGAAAGGCATCAGTGACATCAAGTACCTTGACCCTGCTCTTGCGAAGAGCCGCGTAGAACTCCTGAAGAGTCGTGTCGAGACGAACTGGAGCACCGGCCTCGGTGGCGACAGTCTCGCTGAAGAGCTTGTCAGGGTAGATAACCGCACGCGGCGGGGCGGGCGCAAATATGAGGTCGATGCCAAGTGCGAGCAGCTTCGCATTCAAATCGATAATGGCTTGCAGCGGATCGACATCTTCAGACTCCGCAGACTCCCCCCAGAATGGATCATGTGCCAGAAAACGCAGCTCAGATCTCAGGAAAAGCCACTTGTCCTGGCCGACGATGACCGGGGCATCGCCGGTAGCAGCAAGCCTGGCGAAGGCGTCCTTGGCAGTCGTAGGCGTGATTGCGGCGATAAGCGGCTGCGGTGGCGGAGCAGGCGGCAGGTCGATGTGCTTCCAATCTCCGAAGACAAGTTCCCGCTCGGCGAACTGCCAGATCACAACCTTGGTGGAAGCAAGGCGATGCGGATTGCCATGGAGCGCATCGGCGAGGAGTTGCCTCGATGCGTATGCACCATCGTCATTCCGCGTCAGCCGGTCGATCCGCCGCCCACAGGCTAGAGAGATATGCTCCGCCAGGCCGGCGGCTTTTCCCCAGCCCATCTCGGCCATACTGTAGATGTTGCTAAAACTGTCGCCGAGTAATAGGACATCTGACTCTGGGTCTGAACGCCAATCGACTACGCTGCGGATGTGCGCGGACTCCGAACAGTCAGAAAGGCCAAGCATGATGGCGATATCGCCGGGCTGAGTGACCGTCTCCTCGCGTGTAATGAAGTCTACAGAGCTCGCAGTCCCAAGCAGGTCGCCCAGACCTTCTGCGACCGCGTGCATGGCCTGGGGAGTCCAGTGGGTGTCAGTGGCGAGGTACTGAGCATCGGAAGACGCACGTGCTTTCAACAGCCCCGCTGGGTCGTATACCTGAATACCAGCGGCTGCGAGATCCGCAATGAGTACTTGGAAGCCGCGATTGCGTAGCGGGGCAATTTTCGTCCCACCAGCGAGTTGATCAGGGTGGATGCTTGGCTTGACTGGTGTAGGCAGGAGAATGAGTTCTATTCCGCGGACGGCAAGTTGATCGCGGAAGTGAATAATGGCATCGCGCGGCGCATGCCCAAAAGCCGGGCCAGTAAGTGCCCGCACATCCGGCCCATAGAAAAGCCAGCCATCGCGTCCCACATAGGCCTTTT
>DMTJ01000329.1 GCA_003477185.1 Lentisphaeria bacterium | reverse complement strand
CTTGCCAGCCACGACTGGTGCCTGGAGCAGCTTCACCTCACGGCGCGCATTCAATTCCTCGCGCATCCCCTCCTGCCAACGCAGATTCCGAAACGCTGGCGCGGCTCCTTGCCACTTTCCGCTCTTGTCCAGCGAAAGCTCCCAAACGCCCTCCCAGTCAAGCCGGACGGCGCCATCAGCATCCGCAAAGTCCACGGGAAATAGTACGACCTCCTGCCACTTGCCCCCACCCTCCAGCGCGACTTCAGCGTTCATCTGGCCCAGCCCCACCCTCAGTGTATTCGCCTGCTCGGCCTGAACCTCGAGGGCCAGCTTAGCAAAGGCCGGAGCCCGGTAGGCATCGTCACAGGCCTTCCGCGTGGTTCTTCCCCACAGCGCCGGATCTTACTTGTACGTAAACCACTCCTTCTCCCAATCCCCCTCAAAACTCTCAATCAGCTGCGACTGCTTCATCGTCGCGCCGATCTTCGCCGCCTTCAACTCCTTGACGCTGATCACCTGTAGCAAGGACGAAAGGTTTGCTGCCTCCGTCGTGTAGATTCCGTAGTAGTAGCCTGCCCCCGTAACCGGCTCGTCCAAGGCATAGCGTATGTTCGCGAACACCGCAACTTCCTTGTCCACACTGTGCAGCGGCAGCTTGGCCAGCCAGCTTCCACCGTTCTGAACAGGTGCCACATAATGCCAGAACCGATCCCCGGCTGGCTGATCAAACTGCTGCGAATAATACACATCCACCGACAAAATTCGCCGTGACGCATCCGGAGTCACCAGCGCCTCGGGCATCTCCTTACCCACAAGCGTCAGCTCCACCTGCGGCGTCTCCGGCCAGCTAAACGTACCCTTTAGGTGCTCGTCCATCCACAACTGCGTCGCGACCTCATAGTCAGCAGTGTCTTGGTGGTTATGATGCGCGGCCGAAGTAATTCGCCATTCCTCAGTTTTGATCTCCCTAACTGCCGTCTCCAAGTCATCGATCCGGCCGTGAAAGTCGTTCGCCGGGCTCAAGAACATGATCGGACAGCTCAAGCGCTTCAAGTACACATCATCGCACGTCGTCGTAGAAATCAGCGGATCCTTATCATTGCGATGGCTGATTCCGCCACAGGACGGAGCTGCGGCTTTCACCCGAGCATCTGCACCGGCTGTCATCACCGTAAGCTTGCCGCCCATCGAGTGCCCATAGACGCCAAGTTTCTCGCCATTCACCTCTGGCTGCCGCTCCAGAAATGTCAGGGCTCGGCGCGCTCCGAGCGCACAGAGAAACCAGGAGTCATTCCGTGGCGAAGCCACCGCGTCGAACGAGTGCTCATGGGGCTTCGCAACCGAAAATGCATGCTGATAGCGAAACGGCGCGTGATACCCGTCCAACGCGCCCCAATCAGTCGTCACTCTATAACTCGGGTCATCGGTTTTGCCTTCCCAGTAGAGCTTCACCACGCCCGGGCTGACATGATAGCCCCCGCCCGAAAGCCGCCCAGCCCAAGCGACCGAAAGGGTCGCGTAGCCACGCTTCGCATTAGTCAGGCAAGCATTCGAGTGCGCGTACTGGCCACCACCGTGAATCTGCACCAACCCTGGCAAGTCGCTGCCGTCCTTCGGCGCACCATACACAGCCGCCATCATCGCCCTCTGCCCCTTGAACACACCGATGCGATAGCGAAGCACCTTCAACAGCACTCCATCCTCTTCCCATTCCTGCAGTACCTCCACATCCAGCGGCTCCGCCTGCGGGTCAAAACCAGCCCACAGCTCCTCAAAATTTTGCGGCCCCGTGCCATCCTTCAGTGCGGGTAATGTTTCCTCTGCTGTCGCAGCAAATGTGGCAGTGATTAAACTCATGACTATCAGGCTCTTCATGTTTTGTGATTCCGACTCCTTATCGAGTTCGAAACGGAACGGCGGGCAAGCCCTCGCGATTGTAGACATTGCACACCGGGTTGTCGTGCCAGCCATAGCGAACATCGCTGGGCGCCGGTACCTCATCATGCCAGAGCTCAATCGTGTCCAGCCCGACAATCCGAGCCTGCGCCCAGACCCAACTCCCATCAGGCTTGCCCAACGCGAAACCGCTCGGTGCGATCTTGCCCGGCTCCCGCACCGTGTACTTCCCTTCGCTGTGAATCTCGGCCGTGGTAATCCCAGTACCAGCGTGCGTAAACTTGAGCTGCAGCCTGCCATTCACGGCCTGCTGCGACTCGTACAGCGGTCCTGAGTAAACCAGCTCCGGCTCACCATAAATCTGGTTCCGCGCGATCACTGCCAGACGCTCGCCCACATCGCGCTTGTTCTGCGGATGGATATCCGCGGCTTCGCCAATATCTACGATCACAGCCATCCCCGTCTCTGGCAGTGCCAAAGCCATCGTTTGCGCTTCCCGCAGCTCCGCAAAATTCCCACTTCCAGGCTCCGTCTGCGGCTCATTAAAATTGGCCAGTTGCACAAAATAGAAAGGAAAGTCTCCCTGCCCCCATGCCGACCGCCAGTCCCGAATCATATCGGCAAAAAGCGTTTGATACTGAAGAGCCCGATCCGCATTCGACTCGCCCTGATACCAGATTACCCCGCGAATCCCATACGAAATAAGCGGATGGATCATCGCGTTGTACAGCCCGCCCGGCAACCAGCCCATATTAAGTGGTTCCCCCAACGGCCGGCGCAGATGAACTTGATAGCGCCAATCACCTGCCAGGTTGAGCCCCGCTCCTCCGCTCGCGCGGCAAAGCGCCAATCCCTCGGGCGTCCCGCAGATCCCCCCGGCCCCCATCACATTGAACACACGAACCGCCAGCAAATTACGCCCCGGCTTGATCAGCTCTCCAGCAATCGTGTACTGCCGTGGTACTTGCCACGAGTTCGCCGTATCCGGCCCCACACCGCCGATCCGCGTCCCATTCCAGAACGTATTATCGTAGTCGTCCACAGGGCCCAAGTTTAGCACCGCATCTTCGCCTGCCCAGTCCGCCGGTAGCTCGATCGTCGTCCTGAACCAGACCACCCCGTCCACCTCAAGCCCCACCTTCTCCCACAACTGCGGCACCAGCATCGTGTCCCAGGCGCTATCGTCAAACCCTACCCGCGCAAACGCCTGCTCCGAGTCGGCCAGCACATCCCATGCCTCCTGAGTCTGGGCAAAAGCTGCGGACTCCCGTACATCATCTCCATTCTCCGGATCAGCCAGCGTTTCCTGAACAGCGGCGATCCGCTTCTCGAAATCTGCCCAGTCTGCGTGCGCCCGAAGAGCGGGCAGGCTGCTCCAGCTCTCGACCGGCGTCCCGCCCCAGTTTGAGCTGATCAGTCCCACCGGAATATCCTTGCTGCGCCGAATCCCCTTTGCGAAGTAGTACCCGACCGCGGTAAAGGACGCTGCAGTCTCGGGCGAGCACACTGCCCAGCTTCCGGGGCAGTCATCCTGCTCTTCGAACTCACTCAAATGCGGAACCTTAAACCGGCGAATCTCCGGGTAGTCCGCTCCCGCAATCTCCACCACCGCATTCTCCGTATCACGCAGAATCCATTCCATATTGGACTGCCCGGAGCAAACCCAGACCTCGCCCACCAGGACGTTCTGAATCGTCACGCTGCCATTCACCGCAGCCGGTTCTGCCGAAATTCGCAGCTCAGCCGGCTCTGCACTGGCAGCCAGTGGCTCCAGTTCCAGCCGCCAACAGCCATCATCCGCCACGCGTGCCCGTGCCATCTTGGCCCTCAAG
>DMTJ01000561.1 GCA_003477185.1 Lentisphaeria bacterium | reverse complement strand
CCTGAATCGTAAGCAATACATCGTCAAAAAGAAACATACTAATCTGCTCCGAAGCTAAGGCCTCATCGCGGCGCATCAGCATGCGTGTGAGGATAAAAAGATAGTTGCTATCCTCAGATTCCAGCCGAGGGCGCTGGTGCACGTGCAACACATCCTCAGCGTGTAGCGTGTGAATCCCAAACTCAAGGTGGCAGGCGTTAACCAAGTACGGGTGCAAGCCGTTAATATTGATCCAGCGAAAGCCCTTTCCCTGGGTGGCCCCGAAAGCCGCGTGAATATCATCGAAAATCTGGCGGCTAACCACCTCTTCTGACACATAGAAGACTTCTATGCTTGGTGCATCTTCGCTGGGTTTCTGGTCCAGCTTTCCGATGCTTTCGATGCCTGGCTTTGCGCCAGCTCGTGCTTTCCCACGGCGTGGAATCAATGGCATTGGGCGTTTGCCTTTTGGCTCTTGTTCTTATTCATGATCTCAGCCCAGCCGTTGCGGCCCGGTGGCTGTGAAGCTACCGGGACCATAACGCGTTGGTTCATTAGTAGCAATAGCAGACCTCGGCGAATCAAAAGCCATATCGGTTGGTTAGTCTTGCGCGGCTACTCCCCCGACTCGACCCCATCTGCTCGAACCAGAGAATCCTCGTCGCCTTCTGATGGGGCCAGCACCAGTAAATCATGCGTCTCGCGAACAGACGGCAAGCCGCGCGAATTGGCGCGTACACTGACCACAGACCACCTCGCTATCCGCCGCCTTCACAGCCCGAATTAATCTTGCTGGCAACGTGAAAAAGGCCTCGATGAGGCCCGGGCTCCGGCAGGGCCAGCAAGGCAGTCACGGCATGCTCTTCCGCTTCGGACTCGCTCGCGACAGGGACCCAGACTGAGTAGACATCGCCAGTGTAGAGCCGACCTGCAAAGCTCTACGTGTAGTGGAACTCGCGTTCCTCGAATTGGACGTGTTTCAGGTTGGCCGAACAGCCTTTTGAGATGCTCCTTTGCGTTCAAGGTGACGTGCGCGGTCCCACCGTAGATGCTTTCAGCGCCCCGATCGCGATAACTCACCATCAAGCCCGGTGTGCCATCGCTGATTGTCTCGCGCTCTGCCACCCAGCCGATGGCGCCCTCCCACACCCGCGCCTGCACGCAGCGCTTCAGGTCTTGCAAACCAAGGGGCAATACGAACTACCCCACGACCAGTACGAGGCAACAGAGGCCAACCAAACCGTATTCCCACAGGCGCCTGTAGGACGGTTTGCTAGCAACCGCTGAATTGCTCATGCCCTCCAAGTCATTCCCATAGGCCAAAATCTCTGTCATCGGTCCGCTCTTTGGGGACGAATCCATTCCGCGATGCCCTGCTAAACTGTGCATTTGTCGAGGTACTTGGTGCACCGGCATGTCGGAGTTTAATCGCTTGCATATCCCCAAAGAATGGGTAAAATCTTGGTGTATTCGACAGGCACCGACCAGGTATAACGACCATGAGCCGACTAATTGTCCTTTTTCTTGCCGCCCCGCTTCTCGTCGCCGGCCCCCTAGAGTCTTGGACCAGCGCGAGCGGCAAATCCCTTGAGGCGGAGTTTGTCGGGGTTAAAGGCAACACCGTCGTTCTCAAAGATGCGGACGGGCGCGAGCGTATCATCCCGCTGGCTCGCCTGAGCCCAGCAGACCAGAAAAAAGCTCGGGCACGCGGGCAGAAGGGCGGCGGGACTGGAGCCATCGCCACGAGGGAAGGCCAGCTTCCGGCGTTTACGGCCAGCGGTCTGAAAGGCGTGAACACTCTCTATACCACCCAACACTATCGCGCTATGCTTCAAGCTGGCGGCGCCTTGCTTGTCCAGGTGCTGGAGGACGGTAAAGTGGTCGGTCCCGGTATCGTATTTCGCATTCACCGCACGCACACCAATGAACGGATGCCCCCTGAGTCTCGGACCCAGCACAAGGAAATCGCCAGTATCGAGCAGGCGCCGAAACCACAGCGCCTGACCAAGCCGAGCGAGTTGACCGTGGAAGGTACGTTTACAGACGAAGCCACGTTCACCCTGACCATCGCACTCGACGAAAAAGGCGTGACTTTTAAAGTCGCCTACGATGAGCCATCTCGTCTCCCGCTACCAGCCAGCCTGGTGCCCTGCATCTACATCTTGCCCAGCGTTGATTTTCAGAACAAGGAACAACAAGAGATCGATGCCGAAACAGAAGGCTGGGAGATGAAGCTGTCAGGCCCGAAGCTCCGCAGTACCTATTCCTTCTCACAAGCGATGACGGGAGTACCTAATGTTACCGACGCCGTCCTTCACGGCCCATGGGGGGCGCGTAAAGTCGAAATCGAGTTGGAGCCGGTCAAGAGTAGGCCAGACAAGCGCTATGGTGCCTTCCAGATCTACAATGGAAAGCAACTCTGCGAAAGTGGCCGCCTCGCCGTGGTCCTCAGCGAAGACCGCGAGAAGTCCACGATCACGCTGCGGATCAAGTAAACTTGGGGCCCGCGCGCAATTAACGTTACATTTTGGCGGGAGCG
>DMTJ01000468.1 GCA_003477185.1 Lentisphaeria bacterium | reverse complement strand
GTCTTCGCTATCTTCACGGACCACTTCTGCCGGGAGCATCTTGGTCTCGATCGTGTCCTCTATGAGCAGTAGGCCGGACCATGGCTTGCCAGCGCGCCAAACGCCCTGGCTGGTGAGGTTTCCGTAGTTATCCCAGCGTGACTCTCGGCCATCTTTCTGCCCGGATCGGCACTGGACTTCCCATTCGATCATGCCGTTCTCGCGGTACTCACGGTAGACACCGTTGAGCTTGTTGGACTCCCAGCTTCCTTCGCTGCGCGCTTCACCGTTCTCCCACATGTCGATCTCCCGCCCGTGTTTGCGGCCAGCCTCGTACTCGCACAGGTAGCTTTCCTGGCGATCCCCGAAGCGCTCCACTAGCAGGCCAGTGACCGGCGCTCCGTTGTCATAGAGTACCCCATCTATCGGCGCGCCGTTGTCATAGCGGGTGATCGTGTAGACCGTCGGCGTCGGGTCATAGGCGGTGACATCGGAAGCACCGTCAATGATCCGGGTAATGGTGAATGGCAGGTCTGGCCCTTCTTCCCAGAACGTCCCGACAAAAGGCAGGTCGCCCTGATACCTGCCATACGCCAGCAGGTCTCCGCTCATGTTCCAGGTGCGGGCTTCACCCGCGAATGCGTTGTTTTCAAAATTGTACTCAGAGCGCTGGATTCGTTTCTCGGCACTGCCGCTGTCATAGTAGTAGCGTGCCAGCCCGTGGCGGACATTGTTGCGGTAGCTGACCTCGCTCTCAAGCGCCCCGGTGTCGAAGTAGCGTTCGAATCTGCCGTTCCGCTTGCCGTTTTTATAGGTGCCCTTATAGCGGAGCCTGCCGTTAGGCCAGAAATGCTCTTGGGGCCCGTTTCGTTCCCCGTTGCGAAATTCCGCCACTCGAATCTTTTTGCCATCCTGTCCCCACTCGGTCCAAGGCCCGACAGGTTGGCCCTCATCGTAATGGCCGGCCGCCATCTTGCTGCCGTTGTCGTGCCAGAATTGCCAGTCGCCGATGCGCTTGCCGTCTCGGTACTCCCCTTTCTCATGAACGCGCTTATTCTCGTACCAGACGATGGCTGGGCCATCCAGTTTCCCGTCTCGCCATTGCAGGCTCTTGTACGGCCGCCGGTTCGCAAACATCCAGCGGTCACGCCCGTGCAGGCGTTCTTTGCCGTCCATGTGGATGTAGTACTCGGCCTTTCGCTTCAAGTTGCCGTTGGGATGTTTCCAACGCTTTACGCGAAGATCGTCCTCTGCGCTCACGATGAACACTAGCGAAACCGCGATCAGCACGGCGATACGTATCACATTCATCTGTCCTCTCCAGCCTGCCTTGCAGCAGCCACAAATCTGTAAATTTCTCCGTGGTCCTTCACGCCTTTCGCCCGCTCGACACCAGACGAGACATCTACGCCCCACGGCTTCACTGCGAGGATGGCATCGGCCACTGTATCCGCGGTTAGTCCACCAGCCAGCAGAATTTCACGTTGTGAGGCAAGATCTGCCGCCAGCGCCCAGTCTCCGGTGATTCCCGCGCCTGCCTGGCTGCCCTGGATCGCATCGGCCAGCAGTCGGCAGGGATACACCTGCGCCTTTGCCACGTCCTCCGGCTCGTCGAGCGCCAGCGCCTTGATCAGTGAAAACTCTGCGAACTCCGCAATATCGGCCACCGATTCGTGCCCGTGCAACTGCACGTGGTCCAGCTGGCAAGTCCGCACGATTTCCCGCACTACGTGGAGGGCCTCGTCTACAAACACACCCACAGTCTCGATCCGCCCACGGACCGCTTTTGCGATCTGCGCAGCAACTGCTGGCTCCAGATAACGCGGCGATTTCTTCACAAAGATAAAGCCGATATAGTCGGCACCCGCAGCGATCACGCATTCAGCGTCTTCGAGCGTACGAACTCCGCAAATCTTAATAATCATCTGGCTGGTCCTCGGGCATCAATCGCGGCCAATACACCCACCGCGGTTTCCGTAAGCTGCGGATCCCGCGCCCCCAGGATCGCGACGCAGTCTCTGGGGCCCGCGTTGGCGATAAGCCCGGCCAGCGATGCCTCGCGGTCGTCGTAGGCCACCGCCTTAAGATTCGTTGAGCGGACGCCATCTGCCAGCTCATGTGAAGACACGTCACGGGTTGCAGTGCCGCCTGCGTAGTAGATCGGCGCGACGTGCAGCTCATCCTCCTGGCGTAGGCCTAGGCGAAAGGCACGCACTATGCCAGCCATCAGGAACCGAGTCGGGCCAAACCCATGCGGCTGAAACCACACGCGCAACCGCGGGGCCAGCAGGTGTAGTGTGGCAAGCGCGGCGGCAATCTTATCTGGATTGTGGGCAAAGTCGTCGATCACCGTGATCTCGTGCGCGGTGCCGATGATCTGCATCCGGCGCTGAATCCCACGAAACTCGCTGATAGCGCATGCTGCATCCCTCAGTGGCACGCCTATTGCGTGCACAGCAGCGATTGCCGCCAGCGCGTTGGCCACGTTGTGCCGTCCAGGCACAGCCAGCATCACCGGGAATCCGTTTACCGTAAAGGTGCTGCCCTCGGCCCGGCAGTCCACGTCCAAGGCTCGCAGCTGTGCGTCTGCCCGAAACCCAAACGTCCGGCAGCGTGGCGACATCGCGAGCAGTGTGTTGCAGTGCGAACAGTCGCTGTTCAACACAGCCACCCCTGCGCGAGACACGAACCGGGAAAACAGCTCAATCAACTCATCCATCGGCTTGTGATCCAGCCCAATGTTGGTCACCACACTTACCCGTGGCCAGTAGTGGGCGATCGTGCCATCGCTTTCATCGGCCTCCGCCACCAGCATGTCAGGATCTCCGCAGAGCACATTGCCGATGGCACCATTGCCCAGCGCGTTCAGCATGATGCCACCATTGATCACCGTCGGCTTTTTGTGGACCTGCTGCAAAATCGTCCCGATCATGCCCGTCACTGTGGTCTTGCCCGACGTACCACCGACCGCGATGCCATTGGCTGCGTTCAGCAGGTCAGCCAGAATCATTGAGCGATGCCTGAGTGGCAGATCCAGCTCGCGCGCCCGCTCCAGATCCGGAATCGACGCTTCTACCGCAGTCGATGTCACCACCTCGTCGATCGCCGAGTGCAGGCCGCTTCCGTCCTGCGGTACCAGCTTTATCCCCAGGGCTTGCAGCTTTCGCGCCAGCTCCGAGTCCGGGTCGCGGTCGAAGGTGCGGTCTGACCCCTGCACGTTGTGGCCCCGATGGACCAACACTTGTGCTAAGGCACTCATGCCGCTGCCACCCACGCCACAGAAATGGTATTGCATGACAAAAATCCGCTCGAGGTTGGTGAATTCCCGCCCTCTCGCGCGGGTACTGCAGGGTAACGCAGAGCGTGAGGTAGGCCAGTTCAGTCCGCCAGCCTTCTGCTAGTGATGTTGCGATGGCCTACAAGAGGATCGACTCGAGTCGACCCCATCGACAGCAGTCGACTCGAATCGGTTTTTTTCGTGTTCGTGCACGATGCCTTTCGCTGGCGAACCGTCTGCTGACTTGCTGCAGCCAAACAGGCCCGTTGGGCCTGAAACCGCAAGCCGCTGGTGTATGCATAGGATCAGTCCCTTTCTGGGTTTGCGAAGTCCGCAACGAATGAGCCGCCTGGCCAATCTTTCGTCTGACGCCATACTCTGGCCATGAATGAATCAGATCAAATCATCCGCTGCGAATGGTGTGGCACCAACCCTGAGTATCAGGCGTACCATGACGAAGCCTGGGGAGTGCCGGTTACGGATGACCGCACGCTCTTTGAATTCATCACTCTCGAGGGCGCGCAGGCAGGCCTGAGCTGGATCACCATCCTTCGCAAAAAGCCTCACTACTGTAAAGTTTTCGCTGGATTTGACCCGGAGGTCGTCGCCAAGTTTGGCGAAGCAGAGTTCGAGCAGCTGATGGCCGATCCGGGCATCGTGCGCAACCGGCTCAAGATTCGCTCCACGATTGCCAATGCCCAAGGCGTCCTTGAGATACAGCGAGAGTTTGGCACGTTTTCAGCTTTCATCTGGGGCTTTGTAGACGGCCAGCCTGTGCAGAACTCCTACGAGAATCTGGCCGACCTGCCTGTCAAGACCGACATCGCCTTGGCCATGAGCAAAGACCTCAAGAAACGGGGCTTCCGTTTCGTCGGTCCGACCATTTGCTACGCCTTCATGCAGGCTGTCGGGATGGTGAATGACCACGTCGTTAGCTGTCACCGCTATGCGGCAATTCGGGACCTTGGGCACAGCGAGAAGCAATTCAGGTAGATCGCGTCCGGTCTGCAGGTTGTCACTCGAAGGAGATCTGCCCCGGGGTCAAGGCAGCCAGGAACTCCTTGCACGGTAGACAAAAAATGAAGTCTATCACCAGTTTTGCACTGCCTCGATAAAGCAGTGCGCTGTGAGCCTCCGATAGTCCGACAGAAACGCCCACAGACCTCTGAGATCCTTTCTGGAAACCGCCTTACTGTTCTTGAACTCAACGCAGCAGAATTCGCGATCTCCGTAGACAATGAAATCTACCTCTGTGCCGCTCGGGGTCCGCCAGAAGTTTGGTTCATGGCCGCCAGTGTAGCCGCACCACGCTCGCAAGTGCTGGAGAACCAGGCCCTCCAATGCGAGGCTCGCGATCTCTTAGGTGCTAGTGGACCTTTTGGGCGCACTGCAGGAAAAAAAACGGCATCGAAATAGTAGGACTTTGCTTGTTTAAATTGATCCGCGCTT
>DMTJ01000380.1 GCA_003477185.1 Lentisphaeria bacterium | reverse complement strand
CGGCCGCAGCGTCAGGATGGCATAGAGCACACCGCCTAGCGCGTAGACATCGCTTCGCTCATCTATCTCGGAGATCTTGCCGTAAGCCTGCTCCGGCGCCATGTACTCCGGCGTGCCGATCATCTCTCCATCCACCGTCTGATCCACGGTCCGGCGATCTGTCACCCCGCGATTGGGCAAGACCTTGGCCACGCCCCAATCCATCACCTGCACATCATCGTAGCTGCCCACCATGATATTCTCCGGCTTCAAATTCCGGTGAATCACCCCTCGCGAGTGCGCATACTCCACGGCATCGCAGACTTGCATCAGGATCGACAACAACCGCGCGAGACCGTACTTCCGAATCGTCTCTTGCTTGCCCTCGCGAATATCGCTCAGAATTGCTTCCAACGTTCGCCCCGGCACCAGCTTCATCGTGTAATAGACGTTTCCGTCGGCATCCACGCCAAAATCATAGACTGGTGGAATCCCCGGATGCTCGAGCTGCGCGGTAATCTGGGCCTCTTCGACAAAGCGCACGAGATCGGCATCATTGCTGATCTTGCCGGGCGACATCACCTTCATCGCCATCACGCGCCGGCTGCCGGTATCCACCGCCTCAAAAATCTCCGCCACCCCGCCAGTCGCAATCAGGCGACCGATCTGGTAGCGTTCGCTCGGATCCGTATCCACATTCACCGACAACGGCATGGGCACACCCGTGCTCAGCCCCCGCTCTTCAAGGAGCTGGGAAATCGTCTTTCGGGTATGCGTGATGTTACCGCTGATTGGCATCGAGCCCTGCGATAGATCACTCATGGATTGGCGGGATGGCAAATGACCTCTCAATAGTGCGTGGCGTTCCGACGCGGAACCTACTCAAACCCCTACAGTACCTGAAAACTCCCAACCCGAAATTACAAACCGGAAACTGACTCGAAATTCCTTGATTCAAATCAGCCACAAATCCACCAATGGCGCCCACAAACCCGGCCTTCCAGGGCCTCTTTCGAGGCGCACTCCGTAGCCTGCAGGTTGTGTGCCCGCAGCCGGGCACGGTCGTTGGGTAACAGCGCACTCGTCCGATCCCTCCCGCCATTCCATCTAATCGCCGACGTGGCATTCCAAGGTTCTCGGCGTAGGTTCAGCGTCCCAATTTCATCCCTTGCGAGGTCCGCATGCACCCGCGCATCCTTCCCCAAAGATTCCTGCTGCGAGGCTGAGCCGCTTGAAGTCTTCCTCCAAGTGGGGCCCGCTGATCCTGGGACATCTCGCGCTTCTCGTCACGCTCGCGTGCCTGGATCGCTCCCACTACGATATCGCCACGCACACGTCCGTGGACAATTTAGTGCCACGCTGGCTGCTCTGGGTCCTGGTGGTAGCCCTCCATCTAGCGCTGGTAAAGCGGGCCTCCCCACCAGACACCAGGCACCACGACAAACGGCTTCTATTCGGAATGCTCGCAGCGTCTCTCTGTTTGTGGATTCTGCCGATTTCTGTGCGCTACTGGGCGGTCTACGCACTGACCCTCGCCGTGGCGGCTACCTGGCTACGGCTTGGCAGAGCCAGCAACTGGCGTCCGAGCAAGCGGACCTGCCTGCTGGGAATAGGTACAGTTGCTCTGGTCTTTCTGCTCGGCACCTTCCTGCACCAAGTGCTGATGTATCTTCAATTCACGCTCGGCTACTCCGATACTGGCATTTACTACGACCGCCTCACCACCATCTTCTCCGGCGGCAGCTTTCACCAGATCAACTCGGACCTGGCACCCTACGAAAAGCATTTTGGCCCAGGCCTACTTGTCCTCGCGCCAATTCTCTGGCTCTGGCGATCGCCTGTCGCACTCATGCTAATCCAGTCCGCGGGTTTCGTGGCCGCGGCCTTAGCCGTAGCCTGGGTCTGCAGAAAGCGCGGCCTGTCCTGGCCCGTCAGTGCGGCCATGTGCGCGGCATTTCTTGTTTCCCCAGCCGTCAGCCAGGGCCCATATGCCTATTCATTTGGCTTTCATGCGCCGACCGCCGCCCTGCCCTTCTTTGTACTCGCTTGGCATTGGCTTGACCGGGAACAATGGCGCTTGGGCGTGCCAGCAGCGCTCGCCGCCTGTCTAATGCAGGAGCACATCGCCATCTACTTCTTTGGCCTGGCAACGGCCTGGGTGCTTACCGCGGGGAAGCGCCGCGTCGGTGCTGTTCTCGGCGTACTGAGTCTGCTCTACGTCTACCTGGCGTTTCGCGTGTTCATACCCCAGGGGAGTGGCCAGATGAGTGGCGGCATGGTCCTCTGGGCTCACTTGGGCCGGACCACCGGCGAGATTCTGCTGTCGCCATTTCTGAGACCGAGCGTTTGGTGGGACCAGCTCATGCGCGGGACGACCTTGCATCATCTCTTGGAGCTATTGATCCCGGTGGCTGTGCTCGCCTGGCACCGGCCCCGGCTGTGTCTGGCACTCTGGCCTGCGGTCCTGTTTAACGTCCTCCGCACGGACGAGGTCGCCACTTGCATGGCGCTGCAATACAGCACGCTTAGTATTGGCTGCGTCTGGATTGCAGCGGTAGCCGCGATGACCGATCTCCCTGTCGGCCAGCGGCGCGGGTATGCCATAGCCCTAGTGGCTGGCTGCCTCGTCTGCGGACTGTTCATGGGCAACAATCCCGTAGCGCGGCGCACCGTTCTGCACAAGCGGCCCTTAGCTCCCCTTGCAGAATCTGCAGAGGTCTTTCAGCGAATCCGCGATTTGGTGCCCAAGTCGGCCAGCGTAACCGCGGACGAACGCACCATGCTGCTCTTCGTCAATCATCGCTACGCGCGCCGAGCGCGGTTCGCATCTCACGAGACCGACTTCCTGGTCTTTCAGCGCGGCGCTCGCCACCGCCCGCCCGAGAAAGTGGATCAAGAAGTTGCCGCGCGCTGTGCGACGGGCAATTGGCAGGTGATCCTAGATCAGGCTGGGGTCGTTGTGGTGCAGCGCACCACGCCAG
>DMTJ01000460.1 GCA_003477185.1 Lentisphaeria bacterium | reverse complement strand
GGGGCGGGAGGGCGGCCAGAATTTCGGCCTTCGTGCGCGCCGGGGTGTAGCCGCGTGGGCGAACTTGGACGGCCGGAATCAGCTGTCCCAGCAGTGCGGACTCGACGCGTGCGAGATGTAACGGAGCCGAAATGGTCAGGTCCGTGCAGTCATGGTGGTGCCCGCAGCAGCCGTAGCTGGCATGGTCCTCGGCAGCGAGCATCACATGATCCGTGCCGATGCAAATCTGAAGCTCGCCGGCCACGCCGACAATGCTGCTTAGCAGGAACAACAAGACCACGGAGATAGAGCGAATCTGTACCATAGCGATAACCGTACTCGCTTGCTGGCGTTCGTCCACTAATTTGAGTGGGTAGACAAGGCTCCGAACGTGTGAAATGCGCAGAAGTGATTAAAAGTGATCATCTGGCTTGCGCACAAATGATCATTGGTGCAAGTTAGCTGTATGAATAGATCAGATCGCGAAGATGATATCCTCCAGTTATTGAGTGGCCGCACGAGTGTTGGGATTGCGGAGATCGCAACTCACTTCAGCGTTTCCGAGGCTACGGCTCGGCGTGACGTGCAACAGATGGCGGGCTCCGGTCTTGTGCGCCGCGTGCGCGGCGGAGCGACCTTGCGGGGCATCAGCCGGCTGGAGCCCCTGTTTCGCGATAAAGAGGATCGGGCCGCGCGGGCGAAGCGGGCGATTGCCGCCAGCGCGAGTTCCCTGATAAGGGACGGCAACACCATCTATCTGGACGGTGGCAGCACGGTGCTTTCGCTGGCACCCTTACTCGACACGCGGCGCAACCTGACGATCGTGACCAACTCGGTCATGGCAGCCGTGAAGCTGCTGGATACGCGACATCGTCTGCTGCTCACTGGCGGCGAGTTCCGGTCACTCAGCAGGACGCTGGTCGGACCGCTCACCGAGGCGTTGCTCGAGCAGCTGCAGTTCGACATTGCGTTCATGGGTACCATGGGCTTCTCGGTAGAGCGGGGCATGATGACCACGGATCCGAATGAGGCTTTTACCAAAGCGCAGGCGATGTCACGGGCGGGCACGGTCGCTCTGCTGATGGACAGCTCCAAGTTCAACGCAACCGCACTCGCTCGGACCGGAACGGCCAGCGACATCGATATTTTGATCACCGAAGCCGCGGATGATTCGCTTTGCCAACAACTGGCAGAACATCATGTGCTCGTTCAGATCGCAACTTCTTCAAATAAATCACTGTCACACTAAGGAAGGAATTATGGCCACTCCAGTCGTACTGCCCGTTCAGGGACAATCTGTTGAAACTTGTTTCCTCGTTGCCTGGCTCAAACAGCCAGGTGACACCGTTACGCAAGGCGAGGCCTTGGCCGAGGTAGAAACCGATAAAGCCAGCTTCGAGGTCGAATCACCATGCGATGGGACTCTGCTGGTGCACTTCTTTCCGGTAGAAGCCGATATCCCGGTCCTGACGACTATGGCCGCCGTCGGCGAGCCTGGCGAGGATGCCTCAGGGCTCGCTCCTGACGGCGTTGCGGAGTCCGCAACGCCTGCAGAAGAAGCGCCTGTTGCGGAGTCCGCACCAGCAGCAGTTGAGGCCGCAGCACCTGTGGCAGTGGCTGCTCCGGGCGATGGCCTCTCACGCATTTCGCCACGTGCACGTCAAACTGCAGCGGTGCGCGGCTTGGCCGCTACCGGGCTAGCTGGCAGCGGGCCAGAGGGGCGCATTCTGGAACGTGATGTTCTGGCAGCAGCCGCTTCTGGTACGGTCGCCGCAGCAGCGTCCGGCGGTGACTTGTCACAGGCTGGTAGCGGCATTGGTGGTCGCGTCACGCGTGCGGACCTCGCAGCTTCGGCCGCGGCAGCTCCAGTAGTAGCAACAAGTGCGGTTGTGGCGGAGATCGCAGACGAAGTCGAAGAGATTCCGATCAAGGGCATTCGCAAGCTGATCGGAGAGCGGATGCATGCATCGCTTGCGAACTCCGCACAGCTCACGCTCAGCCGGACGGCACCGGGTGGGCCACTGTTAGCCATGCGCAAGCGCTTCAAGGGCAGCAACGAAGCGCTGGGGCTGAACCGGATCACGGTCAATGACCTGATGCTGTTCGCCACCGCCAAGGCGCTTACAGCCGTGCCGGAGTTGAACGCCACGGTAGGCGACAATAAGATTCGCCGCACCAAGCAGGTTCACCTGGCGTTTGCCGTGGATACGAACCGCGGGCTGATGGTTCCGGTCATTCGGAATGCGGATACACTGAGTCTCGCTCAGCTGTCCGAGCGGGCCAAGACGCTGGCCGTGGGCTGTATTGAAGGCGGAGTTCAGGCTGACGACCTCCAGGGCGGGACCTTTACGGTGTCAAACCTCGGCGGTTTCGGAATCGAGCAGTTTACGCCGGTACTCAACACGCCACAGGTCGGTATTTTGGGCGTGGGCGGGATCAAGCTCGAGCCCGTTCGCCAGGGCGGCGAAGTCGTGTTCGAGGATCGCGTATCCCTGAGCCTGACCATCGACCACATGGTCGTGGACGGCGCTCCGGCAGCACGCTTCCTGGCCACGCTGGCAGATAATCTGGCAGACCTCGACGTCTTGCTGGCGTTATAAAGGAGAGTGAATCATGAGTGACGTATACGATTTAGCAATTCTGGGCGGTGGCCCAGGTGGGTACGTAGCGGCTGAGCGCGCAGGCGCACATGACTTGCGGGCCGCAGTGATCGAGAACGCGAATCTGGGCGGGGTCTGTCTCAATCATGGCTGCATTCCCTCCAAGACGCTGCTCTACTCGTCCAAGATCTTCAAGACCGCCCAGAATGCAGGCGCCTATGGTGTCTCCGTCAGCGGCGACATCAGTTTCGACCTCAGCGTCGCAATGGAGCGGAAGACCTCCGTCATCCAGAAACTACGCGGCGGGATTGGCTATCTGATGAAGTCCAACAAGGTCGATGTACACAAGGGCTGGGGTTGCTTCGCGGGACCCAACAAACTTGCGATCACCGCAGAAGACGGGACCGAGACTCAGATCGAAGCCAAGAATGTGTTGATCTCGACCGGCTCTGCGCCAGTGCGGATCCCGATTCCCGGGTATGATCTGCCACACGTAGTGACGAGTACGGAAATGCTGGAGATCAAGACCTTGCCAAAGGCAGCGGTGATTATGGGCGGTGGCGTGATCGGTATGGAGTTCGCCTGCTTCCTGTCCAACGTCGGCGTGCCGGTCACGGTCGTCGAGATGTTGCCGGAAATTGTCCCGGGCATCGATCCTGAATTGGCTGTTATGCTGCGCAAGGCTCTGCCGCGCGTGACCTACAAGCTGGGCACCAAAGTGACCGAGATCACCGCGGATGTAGTGAAGGTCGAGACAGCCAACGGCGTCGAGGAGATTCCTGCAGATCTGGTCCTGATGTCAGTTGGTCGTCGGCCGAATGTCGAGGGGCTCGGATTCGAGACCATCGGCTTGGATTTCGATCGCTTCGGAATCGCGGTGGATGACCACATGCGCACGAACGTGCCTGGGGTCTACGCGGCGGGTGATGTCACCGGCAAGGCTGCGCTTGCGCACACCGCATCCCGGATGGGCGAAGTCGCCGTGAATCACATCGTCGGGCGTCCAGACGTCATGCGCTACAATGCGATTCCGTGGGTGATTTACACCGATCCCGAGGTCGCTGGTGTTGGCGAGACCGAGGCGTCACTTAAAGCAGAGGGCACGGCATTTGACGTGGCCAGCTTCCCCATGACGGCCAACGGCCGCTTTCTCACCGATAACGAGAATGGCAAGGGCATCTGCAAGGTCCTGGTCGAGAAGGAATCACGCGTGCTGCGCGGGGTGCACCTGTTTGGCTCGCACGCCTCGGAGATGATCTTTGGCATGGCTGCCATGCTCGAGACCGAGCTGCGAGTTCGCGACGTCCGTGACATCGTCTTCCCGCATCCGACCGTTTCCGAAGTGTTCCGGGAAGCACTGTTTCACCTGGCTGAATAGTTTACTTAGAATCAAAATCAAATTCGAATTACTGTAAGGAGGCTCAATCATGCCTAAGGCACAAATCATCAATCCCACGGAAGTCCGCGCCAAAGGAAAACTTGTCATTCCTGCGATTCCGTTGAATACGTATCGTTCCGCTCCGGATAAAGAACTGAAGACCTGGGGCGTGGACAATTTGCGCTACGTGCAGGCTGACATGACCTTGGTCCGCGAGTTCGAGACCATGCTGCATATCTTCAAAACTACCGAGGCATTCCGCGGTGTGAAGTATCAGCATGCGGGGCCGGCTCATCTCTCGATCGGGCAGGAGTCCACTGTGGTGGGCCAAGCCCTGGCATTGAACGTCGAGGACTATGTCTTTGGCTCTCATCGTAGCCATGGCGAGATCCTGGCAAAGTGCATGCGTGCCGTTCGTGAGCTGCCAGCCGTCGAGCTGCAGAAGATCATGGAAGACTACATGGGTGGTAGCATCCTTCGCATCATCGAGCCACATTTCAGCGGCGGCAGCATCGCCGACTTGGCCCAGGCCTTCGTGATCTACGGAACGTTGTCCGAAATCTTCGGCCGGGCGCCTGGCTTCAATAAGGGAATGGGCGGCTCGATGCATGCATTTTTTGCGCCCTTCGGCAGCATGCCGAACAATGCGATCGTCGGTGGCTCTGCGGACATCGCAACTGGCGCAGCATTGTTCAAGCGCGTGAAT
>DMTJ01000178.1 GCA_003477185.1 Lentisphaeria bacterium | reverse complement strand
TGCTGATGGGGATGTTCAGCTGCGCCTGTCTGGAGCGTCACTGAGCTGTTCGACGGACTGCCGCCGCACCAGTGGTCTGGCGCTGGTCAGGGATTTTTTGAGCGCATGCTGATCTGGCGGACGAAGTCGTCGATGTCGAATTGCGAGTCGTCGTCGAGGAACTTGGTTGAAGAGTTCTCATCAGCCATGATTTCATCCAAGACCTTCTGGACGTCCTCGACGCGTCCATCCGCGCCTGGCATTTGCTTGATGTGCAGCTTCTTGGTCCCGCGATCCACTTCGGTTTTCGCCTCGCGGGCTTCCTTTTTCTCGGTCGGCGATTGGACCGGAACCTCAGGCTCCTCTGGTGCACTTTCTGGGTCCTGTGAGTCATGGGATTCCACCGCGTGTACATCAAAACCGGTGCCGGTGCGCGATTTTACTTCAGAGACTGCCAGGACTTGGGAACTCTTAAGATCTTCGGGCAGTTGAAGTTTGGTCGTGGGGACGGCGTGCTTGTTTGCACCCTTCTTTCTGGCCGGGCGCTTGCGCGGCGGGTTGCAGCCCTTCTGGATGCTTTGAATCACGAACAGCAGGAGATCGCGGACATGACGCTCGATGTCCGGCTTAATCATTACGGCAGGAACCGCAGATGGAATCTTGAGCGTGTAGGTGAGGTGCTCAAGCGGATCCGGGATCGTGATCGTGTTATTGCAGATCGGGCATTCGCCCATGGAGCCGGACAGACTCATGTCCACCGCGAGGCGGTAGCCGCAATGGCTACAGTCCATCCGAAATTCATACATCCCAGCGCTGTTCGCAACCTGGGGGACGACCAAATAGTAGACGCCGCGGAAATTCTGGCGCAGCAGTCGCAGAGTGCGCAGATTATCCCGGCAGGAATCGTGATCCTGCTTACTGACGACGAAAACGACGCTACAGGCGTCGAACAGGTATTCCGGGAGAGAGCCGATCCCATTGGCGTCTAATACCCCAGGGATAATCTGGATATCAAACGGCAGGTCGTTGCCAAACGAAAGCCGCATCCTGTCATCTCCGTTGCGCCCGCGCCGGGTGCGCGGGAGTTCTCCAGAAACCCTCGCGCTGAGCAGCCGAAATGACTGCATCAGCACCTGTAAGTGCTCGGCATTGTCGCCGGTGATGACCAGCCTTGGCGCTGGCGCGAGCCAATCCTGCCGCGAAAGTGGCAGCGATTCGGGTTGCGGCGGGAGTGGAAAAGACAGATCTGTCAGAATGTCGCGGATCCGCTTTAGATTCTCTTCCAGCAACCGGTGTGACCGGTATTCTTCATAAATCCGAGCTTGGTATTCAGCGAAAGGCCCCTCTTCTGCTACGAGCAGACCGCGCTCAAGCAGCGAATGCAGCTGCATTGTCGCCTGGCGCACAGTCATCCCTTCTTGATGCACTAGATCGTCAATCGCATAGCCGTTGACTGCCATCTCGAGGATCTTGGTCTCGTTGTCGTTAAGCTCGACCGTCGTAGCAGGACCGATCTTGAACAGTGCTTCCATGGGCGGGAGATTCTTTTGGGTCTCTCGATACTCGTCGACGTTGACGACGCAACTCATCAGCGTGCCGGTCACTTCGTGATCAAAGACGACGTTTTGCTCCGCTAAACTGCCTTCATGGAAGGTCACATCCGAAGACTCCCAACAGAGAACCTCTGAGACCACGTCCAGATCCTCGCAGCACTCGGTGATCGCGTTGACGAGGCGCCCTTCGCGGAAGTACAGCACGGCAGTGGCTTCTTCTGCATCTATGGTTAGCGTCCCCGTGCGATTGTCTGTCTCCAGATACTGGAGAATGCCGGGGAGCTGCCCCGCCTCCACATGCACGCTCATTGTGCCCGCTACGTCGTCTGTTTTACCTAGTAGCCGTCCTGCGCGTGCCAGCAGAACCGCAGGGATGAATGGGGCTTCGATAAAGTCATCTGCGCCTGCCTCCAGGGCCGAAACGCAATTCTCGCCGCCCTCAACTTCCTCACCGACCAGGACCAGCGGTTGCGTCTGATGCTCCGGCGCCATGCGTAGCTGACGGCAGAAAATTACGCCGCTCATTTCTCGCAGTTGCCAATCACATATGACCAGAGCCACTTCCGAGACGCTCAGATACTGCATGGCCCGCTTGGCGGAATCACGAAAGTGGACAGCGAAGCCTTGTTCCTCGAACAGGTTCCTGATGTCGTATTGATCCCCTCCTTGATCCGAGAGAAACAGAATACCTTTGCTTTTGCCTTCGGTCATCTGCTGTGTCATGTCCTCCGTGTATGGGCGCCGGCGACTCGTAGTATAGCTACGCTGTGGCCGCGATCAAGCAGGATCAGGCAGTGAATTGTCCCCAATAAGCGATCAGTTGGAACGAGCAGATATTTCCTCGATTGGCAGCGTTTACGATTGCGCCCCGCCTGCAGGGCGGTACACTACTTGGCAATCTGTGCTTTTGAGCCTGCGGAGCAAACATGCCCGAGATATTTGACCTAGAACCAGGTACAACAATTAGCCATTTTCGCATTGCGTCGAAGATTGGCGAAGGCGGCATGGGTACAGTCTATGCTGCTGACGATCTGACGTTGTCCCGACGCGTGGCGATTAAATTCATGAGCCGCAGCCTGCTATCGCACCAAGCAAATCCGGTTCTTCAGGAAACCGTTGAGCAGCGGTTTGTGCGCGAAGCGCGCAGCGCGGCGTCGGTGAACCATCCGAACGTGGCCCAGATTTACGAGGCAAACTTCGATTCGGATGACTGGTTCATCGCGATGGAGTTTATTGACGGTCGCACCGTCGGGCACTCGATCGAGCAGGGCGATCTTCTGGCCGTCAGTGATGTGATCAGTTTGGCTCAGCAGGCCGTGGCCGGACTCAGTCATGCCTGGGACGAATACAAGATCATCCACCGAGACATCAAACCCGCGAACATCATGCTGACAAAGGCGAACTTGGTCAAAATCGTGGACATGGGGCTGGCCAAGCCGATTACCGAGGATGATGATGACGCCGACACCATGTATGACATGCCGGATCTCACGAACGTTGGTACGCCGCTCGGTACGCCCCAGTACATGGCGCCTGAGCAGGCTGTTGGGCAGACGAATATTGATTTTCGTACGGATATGTTTGCCCTAGGCGTGACGTTGTATGAAGTGCTGACCGGACGCAAAGCCTTCCAAGGCAAGACTGCTCCCATGGTCTACATGTCGCAGGTGCAGAAGCAGTACACCCAGATCAACGATCTGCGCGAAAACGTTCCAGACGTTCTACAGGCTGTTATCTATCGGATGATGGAGCCCAAGGCTGAGGATCGGTTTGGCTCCTATCAGGAGTTGATTCGCGCGCTGGCGCAGGTGCCGCTGGGCAATGCAGCCGGGGCAGACGCGCTCTCCGGGCATGAGCCGTCCGCCTCGCTTCCTACTCGGATTGCCACACAGCCCGGCATGCGTCATGACGAGATTCCGCAGTCGTTCTACGCGACCGATACGCTGATCAAGGACCGATATCGGGTCCTTAAACCCATCGGGCTTGGGCGGGCTGGCATGGTTTATCATGGGCTCGATACGCACAACAAGCTGGAGTGTGCGATTAAGAGCCTCTATCCCGGTCGCGAGTTCCCCGTCGATCGCATGGAGCTGGTCAAGCGCAACTATCAGCAGCTGCTCGAGATGTCGCATCGCAATCTCGTGCAGGTGCGCGACATCGAAGAAGACGCCACGACCGGCGAGCTGTTCATTATCATGGAGCTGCTTTCCGGGTGCAATCTACGCCAGTTTACACACCAGTTGGTCACCGAGCACAAGACCCTGAATGTCCCTGGAATTGAGCCAGCGTTGACCACCGTCGCGCATGCCATCGACAGTGTCAATAAGTCCTTCAAATCCGTGCACTGGGATATCAAACCGGAGTCCATCTTCCTCTGTGAGGGGAGTAACACCGCCAAATTGCTGGACTATGGGATCATGTATCCCGGCGACGATGCGCCCGAAGCCGCGCAAGATGAACACCATCTCTTGCCGCTCGCAACCCGGGAATATATGGCGCCGGAGATGTGGGAGCGGAGTGCGCCCACCATGGCGTCTGATCAGTACGCATTTGCTGCGATCGTCTACGAGATGCTATCGAAGCGTGTGCCTTTCTGGGTCCAGGCTCCGCTTGGTTCTTCAGAAGATGATTGTGGGGATGACACCAAGACTGTGGTTGAATCACATGCCCGCGAGTTTTATCAACTCGTGACTGAGACTGGAGACGTCGAACCCATTGAGGGACTCTCACGAAGGGAGAATGCCGCCCTACTGAAGGCACTTTCGCGTGATCCGGACGATCGTTTCCCCGGTTGTGAAGAATTCATTCGAGGCTTGGGGACTGGTGCTGGAGTGGGCCCAAAACCAGGCAAGCTGCTCGCTATCGCCGCAGTGTTTTTGCTGGCGATCGCCGCCTTTGGCGTGCATAAATTGATGCCCAAACCGCCGCCTCCTGTCAATGTGAATCGAGTGCCAGACGCGCCGCCATTGCCGCCTGACACATCCGATCGAGATCAGGCCATCGATCTACGTGACCGCTATGAAAACCTCTATACCAAGCTAATCAGTGAGAGCATCGCCCAGCCCCAACTCCCACCGATCAAAGAAGGAGCCGAGGCCGCGCGCGAGTCCCTTAATGAAGGGAAATACGTGGCTGCGCTGGAAGCATATCGCGCACTCCTCGTTCAGTTAAAGGCCATCGATGATCAAGTGACGCTGGCGCAGCGCCGACAAGAAAACTTGGCGACCGATGCCGAGGGACTTCGTAAGCAGTTCAGCGACTTGCAGGTAGAATTAGCCGAGGACCGGCTCGGCCGCGGGTTGCTGACTAACGTCGAATCGATCGATCGAACGGCGCGCGAAGCGTTTAATAATGAACAGTACGAGCAGGCCATCCAGGCATATAGCGCTGGACTCGATCAGCTGCGTGGGATCAAGCAGAGTGTTGCCGAGCAGCGCGTCCAAGAGGCGGAGGAGCTGAAGCGTCGCGTCGTCAACCGAGAGGATCGCTACACCACCGAGCGGATCACGCTGGCGCAGGATGCCTACGCGGCAAGTCTGCTCGAAGCCGCAGATGCGGTACGGGACGCAGCCATACGCCGCAAGGACGCAGGCGACCTTGAAGCAGCGGTCGAGGGACTCGACAGCGCCCTAGCCGAACTCGACCGGGCGCGGCAGAAAGCGCTGGATCTGGCCAAGGATGCGCAGGAAGAAACGGCCCGCCAGCGACGGTTCGCCGAAGACGCCAAGCAAGAGTATAACAAGCTGCGCCTGCCGCTTTCCGCCAGCCCGCGTGCCGTCGAGCTTCTTGCCCCCACTGAGGACCTCGCTCAGCAGGCTGTCGGTGCCTTCCTGAATGGAGATTTCAATCGTTCGCGCAGTCTTTATGTCGAGGCGATCAACGGCGTCCGCGAGGTTGAAGCCCAACTCCTGCGCGAGCGTCAGGAGCAGCGGGAGACGCTGCACCGGGAAGCGCTCAAGCAGCAAGAGCATTACAATGGCCGCCGCTCTGTGGTTGCCCGACTTTCCCATACTCGCAGCCGCCTGCACGTGGCAGATGACTACGCGAACAGAGCCGCAGTCTATCTCTCGCAGACGGACTATCAGGTTGCGGCCGAAGCCTATCAGAAGGGGCTGATTGAGCTTGAGAAGGTCGAAAAGGAAGCCTTGCAGGTTCAGGAGCGGGAAAAGGGAAAGTTAAAGGATGTTGCGGACATCGCCAAGAAACGGTTTCTCGAACTGCGAATGGCTCTGGCCAATCAGGCTGACGCCCAGAGCATGCTGCCTGGCCCGGACAAGATCAGTGCAAAAGCGCGCGATCTCCTAGACTCTGGCGAATACAACAAGTCCACAGTCGCGTACGAAGAAGCACTCGAAATGCTTGAGGATGTCGAGCAGAGATTGCACGAAGTGCGCCGCCGTGAGTCAGCAACCTTACGAGATAAGCTGGAGAAGGCACGGCAGAAGCTTCGCGCCTTTGAAGGAGCCGCACCCGAGTTGAGTGAAGATATCGTGCGTCTGGACGTCGTCATGCGCCTTGCTCAGGACGCTATGACGCGAGAGGATTTTCTTGAGTCCAAGGACGAATACACGCAGGCACTCAAGAAGGCAGATGCCATCCTCTTGCGAGCTCGCAACAGATTCTCCGCCCGCAAGGGGCACAACTTCACGGTCCCCGGTGTCAACATGGACTTCGTTTGGATTGACTCCATGCGCGTATGGGTCGCCAAGTATGAAGTCACCAACGCGGATTTCAGGCAATTCCGTGCTACGCACAACAGCAAGAAGGCCGAAGGAATCTCGTTGGATGGCGACCGTCAGCCGGTCGTGTACATCACCTACCTCGACGCCATCGCCTTTGCGGAGTGGATCAAGAGTACCGCCGGGCGTCATTTCGAGCTGCCAAACAACTACGAGTTCCGGTTGCCCAAAGTCGAGGAATGGATGAAGTTTGCCAAGTGCGGGCAGGACCGCAAGTACCCGTGGGGTG
>DMTJ01000389.1 GCA_003477185.1 Lentisphaeria bacterium | reverse complement strand
GCGAGCCTTATTTGAATACCAGCCGTAATAGCGAACTGTCTGCGGCACCGTGTACACGAGTGGAGGTGGCCGACTCTTCGTCTGGAACATTTGGAGTAGTGGCCATATGGGCGTGTTGCCGCAGGCCCTCCCTCTGCCCAAGGGCTATCCGGGCTTCAGAAAGAACAAAAATGTGACTGTCGTTGCTGGTGCCACCTAGCTGAACCCGCAGACGGTCGAACAGTTTACACCACCCTTTTCGTAGGGTTTTGGGATCCGAACGCTGGCCGGCCCAGTGCGCACCTTCCAAAGCGCCGACTGGGAGTCAGTCGAGTTTACGCGGACCTGGCCAGTGGGCTCAGTGTCGTAAAAGGATGCCAAGAGTCCGATTCACGCTGAATTGAAAGGCTACTCGCCCTTTGTTCCATTGAATCTGGAAGATTCAGCGATCCCGATCACGGTCATGAACTACACCTTGACCAATGTCTCAGCGGAGCCGGTAACCGCCGAGTTGGTCGGCTGGCTTGAGAAAATGAGCCATTCGCCCAGAAAAGTCCTGGCGGGCGAGTTCGCCAGCCAGCCAGAACTGACCACGCTGAGCCACCGCTGCGCGATGCGAGTTCCAACTCAAACTCGAGGACGCAAGAAGAAAGGACATGTTCGCCCGTCGGTTTTCCACAATGGAACGATGACGCTATCCTATCTGGGATCTGGCGCCCAGGCGACCGATGGCGAGATCCCAGGAATAGCCGCTGACCTGATCTTGGAGCCTGGCGAAAGCCGATCCTTCACCTTCCTGATTTCCTGGCACTTTCCGGTGGTGCGGATTAAGGGACAGTACGGTACCAAGACCATTCCGTTCAAGAACGAGTACATGTACCGCTTTGAGGACGCGAATGCAGTCGCGAAGCATGTTGCGGAGAACTACGAGACTCTGTCTGCCCAGACCAGACGATGGCCCGCCTATTCCCCCCACTCGAGCAAAATCTGCGGACCAAAACAGACTTTGGCGTTGCCCATTTTCCCAATGGTATCGTCCCCTGCCGCGCGAAGATGGAAAGCGGCGAAGGCGGCGGGATTGCCATCGATGGCCAGTGCGGCAAGGTGCTGCGCGCCTATCGCGAGCATCTCACCAGCGCGGACGATGCCTATCTGAAAGAGTACTGGCCCAAGATCAAGCTCGCGCTCGGATACCTGATTGACTTCGACCGCAATGACGAAGATTTTGACGGCTTGCTGCACGGCAAGCAGCATAACACCTAGGATGCAGCGATCAGCTCGCTCTATACTGCGGCATTGCGTGCCGGTGAAGACATGGTCAAGCGAGTCGAGGACACCGAGTTCGAGGCGCTATGTCGCGACCTCTTCGACAAAGGCAGCAAGAACATCGAGGCCCTGTACAACGGCGAATACTACGTCCAAGAAGAGGACCCAGCCCACCCCGATGCCATCGGCGTCAGCCAAGGCGAATACATCGCTCAAGTAATCGAGCAGTTCTGGGCCAATCAGCTGGGGCGCGGGCGGTTGCACAACCAAGACCACATTCAGTCCGCACTCAACGCCCTGTGGAAGCACAACTTTGTGACCGATGTCGCCGCCTTTCGGGAGACCTTCCGCAAAGGACGGTTCTACGCCTGCGACGGTGATGCTGGTTTGATCATGTGCAGCTGGCCCAACGGCGGGATCCGTGACGATTTCATGAACCACTCGCAACACGACTACTTCAACGAATGCATGAGCGGGTTCGAGTATCAGGCTGCGGCCCAAATGATCGCCGAAGGAACGCCGAAACTGATCACCCAGGGTCTGGCAATCACGCGCGCCATTCATGACCGCTACGCACCGAAGAAGCGCAACCCTTACAACGAGTTCGAGTGCTCGGATCACTACGCTCGGGCCATGGCGTCCCATGCCAGATGCTCCGGCCCAATTCCGTGGCTATGTCGCTCAAATAAAAGTCCGAGCGCATTGTAGAACTTCTCAGCGCGATCAAGATCCACTGAGCGGATAACGACGAGATTTAGTAATGGAGGGCTTTGCATAAATTTTTCTTGGCTAAACCCAGAAATCACCCCTGACTCCGCGGGCGCGGAGTGGGGCAGCACAGAGTAGGTCGCGGAAGCGCTCGGACAACGCCATGACGTCCACCAGAAATTACTCTGAGCATCCCCACCACTGGGCAGACTCGGCATCCGCTACCCTGGCTGTCACCACCATGTGAATGTGTGGGTGCAACCACAGCTGCTGCCCCAAGTATGCAGTTCACCAATGACTCCGGGAATCCACTGCTTCCTGCGGGTAGACAGGTAGATCCTGCAGGCCCTTGCGGGAGCGGAGATGCGCGTCACTCGTATATCAGGTGAGCGGTATACCAGAATCTCGTTGACGAGATGTACCCAAGGGCTGATTTGATTTCAGCCGGCAGGCGAAGGTCGTACACGCGATTTGATTTGAGCGCCTTGTCCAATTCGATGATGAGCTCCTTGCCGTCGGCGACGACCTTCGCGCAGGGTTCATCCTCCAAATCGTAATTCTTCGAGCCGTAACCGGCATGATAGCCGATACGGTAGGATTGGATTTCGTAGGCGGATCCATCCGCGGGAACCGAGATCTTGGAATTGAATTGGAACGTGAACCCTTTCGGGGTCAGGCGCATGGCTTCTACCTGGAGATATGGAGTGCCGGTATAGGTGATTCGCTTGATGCCCTCTCGTCCGGGCCAGCTCAGGTGGGTTTTGCCGACGTACAGGGTTTTTCCATCAGGCGCATAGAGCAAGCGATTGTTCCCAATGCCCAGGCTTTCGCTCGTGATCAGATGCGTTGCCGCGCCCTGATAGTGGCCGTTGACGACGTCGGGCAGGTACTGCACGAGTCTGGCGTGATTCATGTCACCGATAATTAGATTTCCCGAACTTGCCGCAGATGATGAACCAAACTCCCGTCGGTACGGCAGCATTTGCGTGAGCGAATTGG
>DMTJ01000386.1 GCA_003477185.1 Lentisphaeria bacterium | reverse complement strand
GCAGACTCCACTACGGCTGCACCGCCAGCAGCCTGACGAATGGTACCGGCGAGCATGGTACTCGTTTCGAATGCGGCGAAGATGGTGCCATCCGCAGACCGAATGGGGCGAGCAGACCACGTGCGTTCGGCGTGACGGTCGTGCCCACAAACCTGAATACTGGGTGAGCGGAACTCGCTGGCGCTGATGCTGAAGATACTGGCACTTGAACCAAGGTAGCATCCGATTCTTCGCTCAAATGAAGAGATCATTCACGCTTTCGGTCTGCCAGAAGTTCACGCCATGCGGAGGCGTGTTCGTAGCTGAATCGAATGTGATGATGAGGCCTTAGCCAATGCTGAACACATTCTCGCGATTTCCACTAGAGGAGAAGTTCGTGATTCTGGGTGTGTTGCTGGGAGCAGGAATGTAAGCAATGGCATTCTGCAGTGTCACGAGGAGAATACTGCCACGAACGCGGAGCGGATAGTCAGTCCCACTGGGTGGTGTGTAGCTGTGGATTGCCGAATTGCCATTAATCGATACGCCGTAGGTCGTCACATCGAGCGATACAGTGACCTCATCGCCGACCGCCTAGGCCCAATATTGCTGGTATAGCGACGTTGTTCTGGGAATGGTCGGCCCGCCCCAGAGTTTTGCCTACCTAAAAAATCGACATCTGCATATGCACACTCTATCTACCGATGGAGCTTTCGCCAAACACGGCAAATTCCTACCCATACCCGATGATCTTACAGCCAAGGTGACAAAGCATATTCCGGAGTACGGCGCGCAGCCCCTGCGATACTCTGGGTGGTAGTCGAATAAGGCGCGTGGCATGCACGCTAAGGCGGCTGAAGAGGCAAAGGTACACCAGTACGGGGGCCCTGAACCCCTCAACACCGATGACAGCGATACGCTGTATCGTAAATTGTAACGTATGCTTTGGTCAGCGCTGACTAAGCGAGTACACGAGGTAGCCCAATTGTGCTGTCCCCAATGTGGCGGCGCGATGACTATCGTCGCGTTCATTGCGCAGAAGGACCCGGCCGATGTCATCGACCGTTTAATCAAGCATTGTCAGTTATGGGATGATTACCCGACCAGAGCGCCGCCCAAGCCTGCCACACCGGAAGAAATTGAGCTGGAAATCGAGTATGTAGACTTCGACGAGTTTCTCATGGGTTTCTGAAAAACGCCCGCCAGGAAGACGGCTTCTCGTTGCTTGATCTGGCCTGTTTAGCCAGGATTTCAGTTTTCTGTCGCTAATATCGGTACGGCGCTCTCCCTTCGGTTTTGCACCGTTTCCGCCCCGTTTTTGACTCGCTCACCCCGTCAGCGTATCTTGGCCGTATCGGGAAAAGCAATTTCCTATCAACTACGTCTTCCCTCACGGGCTATACACAGCTCAGGGCCGCGGCGGAAACAGCAGCGGCATCACCTCGAGTTCCCAGGAATCTCGCTGGTCTTCATCGAAAAATACATCGTACAAAAAGAGGCCCTGCGGTGGGGCAGTGCTAAACCCACCATTGCGATCACGAGCCGCCAACAGCCGTCCTGTATCCTCTGGAGAAATACGGCCACTTCCCACTCCGACTAGAAACCCCACGATTCTCCGCACCATCCGGTACAAAAATCCGTCTCCCACCACCTTTACTACAAGCAGGCCGTCCAGCTCCTCCACCCGGCACTGATATAGGGTGCGCGTGTTCCCCGCATCGTCTCGATCAGCCACACACGAAAAAGTCGTAAAGTCATGCGTTCCAATGAGTGCTGCGGCGGCCCTCTGCATTTCTGCAAGCGCCAGATTTCGTGGCATCGTCCAAGAAAAACGGCCTAGAAAAGGATGCTTGTGCGCATGAGGTGCAAGCAAGTACACATAGGCCTTCCCGACATTGGAAAAGCGCGCGTGAAAATCCGCCGATACGACCTCGATCGAACGCACACAAATATCATCAGGCAACCGGTCATTCAGTGCCTTGCGTGCGTTGTTGGGCGGAATCGGCGGATACTCTGGAACGCACAGCGAAACCTGTTGAGCGAGGGCATGCACGCCGGCATCCGTCCGGCTACAGCCGGACACCCTGAGGTCGCAACCGAACAAGTCAGTAAGGGCCTGCTCGAGTTCGCCTTGCACAGTCCCCGCGTCTCGCTGTCGTTGCCAGCCGCGATAGACTGTGCCGTCGTAGGCGACCTGCAGCAGCCAGTTACTGCTCATTCCCCGCGGGCGAAGTAAATCAGGGATCCGCAATTCTCACAGGGCACAATCTTGCCGCCGCGCACGTGAGCCTGTGTCTGGGTAGTCGAAGACATGTGGCAACCGCCGCACGAGTTCCCATTCAGCGGAACCAGGCAGTCCTTGTTCTGGCCACGACGCCTCGCGATCTCCGTCAGGCGCTCGTAGGGCTCCAGGACAACAGCGTCAATACTGCTAACTTGCGCGCCCCGTTTCTCGCGCAGCTTCTCTAACTGGCTAGAGGCGTTCCGCTCGCGCACATCAAGATCGTCCAGCGCCGACGCGATTCGCTTGCGCGCCGCTTTTAGCTGCTCCGAGGCATCAGTCATCACCGCCGACGTGCCTTCCCGCTCCTCCCAAAGCTCCAGCTCCTGATCTTCCAAGTCCGAAATCTGCACCTTGCAGTTCTCGATCTCGCTCAGCAGCGCCTTGTACTCATCATTCTTCTTCACGGCCGCAGTCTGACCCAAAAAATGATTCATTTTCTGCTGAATAACGCCAATATCTATCTCAAGGCTTTTGACCCGCATCTCCATTTCCTGCGAGCGATGCTTCGCCTCCTCGACGACGGCCTCCGTGCCGCTTAGCTCTTCCTCGATTTTGGCCTTTTCCTGCGGCACAGAATCAATGATCTGCTGCAGCTTCCGTATCCGTCGATCGGTATCCTGAAGGTCAACTAACTGCTGGGTGGCTTCGCTCATGTTTCACCTGTAGTATGGGGCCGTGTTTGGGCGCTACTGTAGCGACCACGCGGGGGCTGACAACCCGTCTGGAGCATGCTAATTACGATCTCTGCGGCGCGCTCTGCCCCGCCTGCCGCCGCTCCGGCCTTTGCCAGTTGGGTTGCGGAGTTCGCAAACCCCGGTTCTGACAGCACTCGGTCGAGTGCCTGGCCGATGCTCGCGGTCGACGCCTTGCGGCTACAACGGAGCCCAATCCCGGCCCGTTCAATGCGCGCGGCAATTCCCGGCTGCTCATAGCTGATGGGCACCGCCACCATAGGTTTCCCTTTCGCGATCGCCTCCATCGTCGTGTTCTGGCCCGCATGCGTGATCACCGCGTCTGCGCGCCCGATCAGCTCCGGCTGCGGTGCGAATTCCACGACCAGCGCATTCTCAGGGACCGCCCCCAGTTCCGCCGCGGTCGCCTGCCCTCCCAGAGATAGCACCAACTGCACATCCCGCCCTCTCGCGATCTCCGCAATCTTGCGCAGCAGCGGCAAATGCCGACAGACCGTGGTCCCCAGCGACGCATAGACCAGCGGCCGACCGTCCAGCCTGTCAAAGTCGAACGGGATCTCCCGGTACGAGCGCAAACGCATCGCGCCCAAGTAATGCAGGTGCGCCGGCCGATGCTTACGCGGAAAGTCGAACGCTTCCACCAGTTGATTAATCTGCGCTTGTTCAGACAGGTAGGGAAAAATCATCGGCTCGCGGGGTAACCCATGCCGCCTCTCCAGCTTCCGCAACAACCGATAGGTCGGGCGAAACACCACCCGCAGCATCTGATGTGCCAGGCAGTTGCGGAGTTCGCCAATCCCGCCACCCGGTAGCCACGGTGTCGTCGCTGGGGGGTGCCACGGATCTGGGTCCATCGGCAGAGCATTGGCAACGCTCACATACGGAATCCCGAGGGCCCGCGCAATCAGTGCTGGCGCGGGCTCAATCTGATCTATCAGCAAGGCATCGACCGGCTCCCGAGCCAATGCCGCTGGCAGCTCATCGCCAAACATCTCCGCAGTTGCCCGGAATAGCTCCACTGACGCCCGGACGCAGCGCAGCCCTGACATGCTCGCAATCTTACTCCGCATCTCAGCCAGCATCCCCGGTTGAAAACGCGAAGCGCCCAAGGCGCAGAATTCATGGCCTTGCTCCTCGATCTGGTCTCGCAGGTCCCCGAGTTGGTAGTAACGCACGCGGCAGCCCTCGCTACGCAGTGCATCTGCCTGCGCCAGGCTCGGCATAACATGCCCAGGAACCGGCGGCACAATGATGCCAATGGTTTTCATGCCCCCCCCAAAGTCGCGCGTGACCAGACCACGTAGAAACTGCCAATCGCGGACGCATTCCACCGCAGAAACCCCGGGGCCCAGAACCCGGGGCGGGCGACCATGATCTGAAAGCGCAGGCCAGTCATAAACCTGCCAACCCGCAGACCAGCGCGGATAGGTCTTGGACTCGAGGCCCAAGCGTGGCCGGTTCTATCTGGCAACGGGCGACCGCATGCGGATGCGCCTCCTTACGGAACTCGTGGACCACCTGGTCGAGCCAGCTCGCGCCAAGATAGTGGGCCAGACTGCCCAGTAAGATCACATCTGGAAACAACATGTCTGCGAGATTCGCACAACAACGACCGGTCGCCGCAGCGTGCATCTGCAAGACATCGAGCGCCTCGACATCGCCCTGGTTTGCGAACTCCGCAACCTCATGCGGCTGCCAGTCGCGGTCGTACTTCCAGCGCGCGAGCAGGCGCAGCGCCGTCCCGGAGCAATAGGACTCAAGCGACCCCGCCTTGCCGAATGCTATCGGGCCATCGTCCGCGACTCGCATGTGGCCAATCTCCATGGAGTGTCCACCCGCGCCATGGTAGGCAGACCCGTCGATGACCAAGCCAGCGCCAATTCCGGTTCCGCAGGTGAGATACACGAGCGAATGGCAGCCAACGTGTGCCCCCCAGCGGTGTTCGGCCAAGGCGCAGGCAGCTGCATCATGCTCCACGAAGACCGGGATTTCCAAGGCGGCTTCCAGCTGCGCGCGCAACGCCACTTGATCCCAGCGAGGCAGATGCGGCGGGGACAGCACAACGCCATCCCGCACGTTTAGGGGACCGCCGACTGCTACGCCGCAGGCTACCGCCGGGAGCATAGAACGGGCGTGCGTCACTGCTTCTGCTGGCATCGCAGCCGGGCCGCGATGCGCCGCGGACGGCCATTCAATGCGCTGCTGAATCTTACCGGTTGGCGTGCCGAGCACGACCGCGCATTTCGTGCCACCGAT
>DMTJ01000005.1 GCA_003477185.1 Lentisphaeria bacterium | reverse complement strand
CATGGATGGCGAACTTTCCGTAGAAGAGATCATTCGCTTCGAATCGGAGCGCAGTGAGGAAGAATTCCGCGCGCTCCAAGCCGAGCAGGCCTTCGAAAGCGTCCTGATCGAAAAACTCGAAGCAGATTGCGCCTGCCCCGATGAGCTCTGGCAAGATATTCAGAATCGAATCGCAGCCTCCCAGCGCCAGCCCCAGACACGTCGACTGGTGCTCTGGCTTGCCGCGCTCGCCGCAGTGGTCACGATTGTCGCTGGCCTGCTTCCAGGCGGGAACGCTAGATCCCTGCTGTTTCACTCTGAGCTGGCAGCGGTCAAGGACCGTATAGAGGTGCCGGGTGACTGGCAAAAGATTCGCAGCAGTTTGACCGAGCACGGGTTTCATCTCGCACTTACCGAGCCAGGCACTGACGCATACCACAAGATCGAGCTATACGGCCTGCTCTACCACGACCTTGCCGGTGAACAGGTCGCTGAAGTCTGCTTCACCTGCTGCGGTGAGCCCATCAGCGTCTATCTATCCAAGGACCAAGATGTGGATCTGACGCAGCTCGTGGACTTCCCTGCTTCGACCTTCCGGCACTCCAGTCCCATTGATAAGTATCAGGTTCTCGCCGTCGGCGGGCATTCGCCCACCGAGATTCTCAGCCTCTTTTCCTGAGCATCGTCCGCCAGAGCACTGTACGATAGCCGGGCGAACTGCTACGTTTCCCTGTCCCCCACACACACTTCAATTCATCGGACATACCTGATGACTACGCATCGCGACTCGCGTCGCAGCACCCAGCTGCCTACCTCCATGTGCGTTGCCATCGCCATGGTGTCCGGTATCCTTATCTCTATCGCCGAAGAACCCAAGGCCCCCATGTCCACTACTGCTTCCAAGCCAGCTTTCACCAATCATCTCGCTCAAGAAACCAGCCCTTATCTCCTCCAGCACAAGAATAATCCTGTGGACTGGTATCCGTGGGGCCCCGAGGCCCTCGGCAAGGCCCGCAGCGAGCAGAAGCCGATCTTCCTCTCGATCGGCTACGCAGCCTGCCACTGGTGCCATGTCATGGAGCACGAGTCCTTTGAAGATGAGCAGGTCGCAGCCATTCTCAACGAGCACTTCATCTCCATCAAAGTCGATCGCGAAGAGCGTCCCGATCTCGATGACATCTACATGACCACCGTACAGATGCTCACCGGCAGCGGTGGTTGGCCCATGACCGTCTTTCTCACCCCCGATGGCAAGCCCTTCTTCGGTGGCACCTATTTCCCGAAAGAAGACCGCTGGGGTAAGCCCGGTTTTCTCTCGCTGTTATCCCAGATCCAGAATGGCTGGGAGAGCCAGCGTGACCGGATCCTCCAGAGCTCCTCCGAGATCACCGTTGCGCTTCGTCGCAGCCAGGAGACACAGGCCCAAGACACCGGCATGCCTCTACCGAGCGTTCTCACAGCGGCCGCTAAATCCCTCGACGGCGCCTACGATAAGGATGACGGCGGCTGGGGCAATGCCCCAAAATTCCCCCCCTCCCCTACCCTGCTCTTTTTGCTGCGGCATCACCGCCTTACCGGCGACCAGTCCGCCTTGGACATGGCTACGTTCACCCTGGATCGCATGGCTTGGGGCGGGATGTATGACCAGATTGGCGGCGGCTTTCATCGCTACTCTGTCGACGCCGAGTGGCTCGTTCCCCACTTCGAAAAGATGCTATACGACAATGCCCAACTCTGCAGCGTCTATACCGAAGCTTATCGCGCCACCAGAAACCCATTCTACAAGCGCATTGCCACAGACATCCTCGGCTACGTCGCCCGCGAACTCACCGACGAGAACGGTGGCTTCTATTCCAGCGAAGATGCCGATAGCGAGGGCGAAGAAGGAAAGTTCTACGTCTGGGACCACAGCGAACTCCACAGCCTCCTGAGTCCGCAAGACGCAGAGTTTTTCAACGCCGTTTACGCAATCAAGGCCAAGGGAAACTTTAGCTCCCACGAGCATTACCATCGTGGCAAGAACATCCCCCACCTTACCAAAGCGCCTGCGGAGTTCGCAGCCCAGTTTGAGCTGACCGAGCCCGTGTTCTGGGAGCGCTTGGACGGGCTACGCGCCCAGCTCTTGCAAGAGCGTGACAAGCGCGTACACCCCGGTTTGGATGATAAGATTCTCTCCGCTTGGAACGGCCTGATGATCTCAGCCGCTGCCGACGCCGGAGTCGCCTTCGACGCGCCGGAGTACACCGCCATGGCCCAAAAGGCGGCAAACTTCGTGCTCACCGAGATGCGGGAAGATGGCAATTTGCTGCGCACCCACCGCAACGGCAACTCACATATCCCGGCCTATCTCGATGACTACATCTTCATGATCGGTGGGCTGCTCGACCTCTACGAAGCAGACTTTGACATCCGCTGGCTTGGCGAAGCCGAGGCACTCGCAGACCGCCTGGTCCGTGACTATTGGGACGAAACCCACGGTGGGTTCTACTTCGCCCTAGGCGGCCAGGAAGACCTGATCATCCGCATGAAGCCAAACTACGATGGTGCCATCCCCTCTGGCAACTCAATGGCCGCTCTCGTTCTTCCCCGTCTCGGCATGCTAATTGGCCGCGAGGACCTCCAGCAGCGAGGCTACACCATCCTCAAGCAGGCAAACTCCGGGCTCGCCGCAAATCCCCGCGCCGCAATGGTCCAGATCCTCGCGGCGCAGGCTTTGCTCCAGCCAGGCCCTGAGATTGCCATCGTCGGTGCGAACTCCGCAGAAACCAACGCACTGCTTGCCGCTGCCCGGCTCGACTACATACCGAACGCCCTGTTTGCCCGTCTCGACCCGGCTGCGGACTCCTCAGCAGCGGCGCAGAAGCAGATTCCCCTCCTAAAAGACAAAAGTGCGATCGGTGGCAAAAGCACCGCCTTCGTCTGTCGCAACTTCGCCTGCCAGCGCCCGGTCCATACCGCCAGCGAATTGGCAGACCAACTCAAAGCATTAACCAACCAGCGGAGCCCCAAGTGAGTAGCGCAGAGACCATCCACAAGAACGTTCAGCAGTACTACGGCGAAACCCTCAGCACCAACGCCGATCTGCAGACCACAGCCTGTTGTGTGCCGGACGCCATCCCCAAGCAGCATAAAGAGATTCTGGCCAAGATTCACGACGACATCCTTTCCAAGTTCTACGGCTGCGGCTCGCCGCTGCCAGCTGCTCTCGATGGCTGCACAATCCTCGATCTTGGCTGCGGCACGGGCCGCGATGTCTTTCTCGCCGCGGCTCTCGCCGGGCCCGAGTCACACGTCATTGGCATCGACATGACCGACGAGCAGTTGGAAGTTGCCAGACGTCATCACAAGCCGCAGTGCGCCGCACTTGGTATTCCAGCCTCGACAGTAGAGTTCCGCAAAGGCATCATCGAGGACCTAGCCGCCAGCGACATTGCCGACAACTCCGTGGACGTCGTCATCTCCAACTGCGTCATCAACCTGGCCAGCTGTAAAGAAACCGTCTTTCGTGAGATTTTCCGCGTGCTCAAGCCCGGTGGCGAGCTCTATTTCTCCGACGTCTACGCAGATCGTCGCATCCCGCAGGCCTTGATTGACGACCCAATCCTGCATGGCGAGTGCCTCGGTGGCGCCCTCTATGACGAAGACTTTCGCCGTATTCTAAGCCGGCTGGGCTGCCCCGACTCCCGTGTCGTCTCCTCCTCGCCGATCGCGATGACCAATCCTGCCGTCGAAGCTCTTACTGGCGACATCCAATTCTTCTCACGCACCATCCGCGCCTTCAAGCTCGCCAGCCTCGAGGACCGCTGTGAAGATTTTGGCCAGGCCGCCCGCTATAAAGGTGGCATTTCCAATTCTCCGCACGGCGTTGAACTCGATGACCACCACTATTTCTGCAAGGGTAAATTCGAACTGGTCTGTGGCAACACCGCCGCCATGCTCCAAGAGACGCGCTTCGGCCCCTACTTCGAAATTGTCGGTGATCACTCCACCCACTACGGCATTTTTGGTGGCTGCGGTGAGACCATCATCACGGAAGCCGACCTAGGCGGCGACGGCGGCGGCTGCTGCTGAAATGGGCCACCACCGTGTACAGGAACTGCGACGGCATGGTCCGGACGTCTACGAACTCGTGCTCGAGCGCAACGACCTCGCCTTTGAGATAGGCGATTGCCTGGCACTGCACAACGAGGCAGCTGCGCAATCACGCCCGTACTCCATTGCCTCTGGCCAAGATGAAGACAGCCTGCGCTTCGTCATCCGGCGCATGGTCGGCGGAGTCGTTAGTCCCCACCTTTGCGAACTCCGCAACGGTGACTCGGTAAAAGTAAACCCGCCGTTTGGCTGGTTTCGCCCTGGTGCCTGTGGCGAGAACGCGCCCTTCGTCTTCATCGCCACCGGCACGGGCATTGCGCCCTTTCTCTCCTATTTGCGAACTCCGCAACGCCCGGCCCCTGTGCGCTGTCTTTACGGCGTCCGCGCGCTGCATGATGTCGTCGAGCGCGACTGGCTCGCCTCCCAATGCGAACTCGGGCTGGCCATCTCCAGAGAAGACAGCCCCGGCGTCCATCGCGGACGCGTCACCGAGCTCTTGTCCGACCTGCCAGAGACGCCCGATCTGCACGTCTACCTCTGCGGATTGGACACCATGATCGACGAAGTCTCCGACTGGTTCGAGAACCGCGGTCTCCATCATACTCAGATCCACCGCGAAGTCTTCTTCCACTCAGCCTGATTCCGAGTTTTCCCTATGTCACGCACCTCCAATGATTGGCTCCTGACCCCAAACGGCGATCCCCGCGGCTACATTCAGCCCGAGCGCTTGGATGAGCTCTGGTTTCACACCGGCACCAACTGCAATCTGCGCTGCCCATTCTGCCTCGAAGGCAGCAAGCCAGGCGACAATCGGATCGAGTTCATCACCTTCGAAGACTTCCTGCCCCTGGCCAAAGAAGCGCTTCCACTCGGGCTCAAGCGCTTCTCCTTCACCGGCGGCGAGCCCTTCGTAAACCCCGCCATGGTGCAAATCCTCGACTGGGCGCTCACCCACCGCCCGTGCCTGGTGTTGACCAACGCCACCGAGCCGCTGATGAACCGGATGGCCGAGATTCTGGCCTTTGCCGATGCGCCCAACGCCCTCAGCTTCCGCGTCAGTCTCGACTTCTCCGATCCTGAGCGCCACGATGCTGGCCGCGGCAAGGGCAACTTTCGCAAGTCCCTGCGCACGCTTGGCCGCCTCCACGAAGCAGGCTTTTCGGTTTCAATCGCGCGGCTTCAGGAAGACGGCGAAGTCCCAGCAGACGCAGATGCCGCCTACTCGCGCCACTTTGCCGAAGCAGGCCTGCCCGAAGCCACCCGCATCATTTCCTTCCCCGACTTTCAGCTTCCCGGTAGCATCGCCGAAGTTCCTCACATCACCGAGGGCTGCATGACCCGCTACCTCACCGCCGAACAGCGAAGCGGCTTCATGTGCAACTTCAGCAAGATGGTCGTGCGCAAGGATGGAAAGCTCGGTCTCTACGCCTGCACCCTCGTCGACGACGACCCAGACTACGATCTGGGCAGCACGCTCGCCGAGGCCCAACAAGAGCGGGTCACGCTGAAGCACCATCGCTGCTACAGCTGCTTCGCCTTTGGCGCCAGCTGCAGCGAAGGGTAGTCGATAACCAAGGACGGCAAACGGACTTGACTACAATCTGCAAACCCCTATCTTTCTCGACATGAACAGCAAGAATAAACCACGCACTACACCAGATGGCCCAAGGGCCACCCGGTGAGCGCGGCGTT
>DMTJ01000553.1 GCA_003477185.1 Lentisphaeria bacterium | reverse complement strand
GATCTGCGGGATCCGCAGACTCTCCCATCAGGATCACCTTTTGGATCGCCGCGCGCGCGCCCATTAGAGCCGAGTCTACGCGCACCTCCTCGGCACGAGGCTTGATCGCCGCCAGCGCCAGCTTGGTCCGTTCCTGCAACAAGTCATAATCCTTGGCCTGCGGGTCTGGCACCGGCCACGTGGCTGGATCAGTTGCCACTGCGCTCTCGACCAATCCCAACAAATGTCTGCCGTAGCGTTGCACTGCGCGTTCGGAAAATCCCTTCACAACCCGCAGGTCTGCCGACTCCTTCGGCTCCGCGCGAGCGATCGCCACCAGAATATCGTCGCTGAGCACGTGGGAGCGCGGCCGGTCCCGATGCGCCGCCTCTGTCTCGCGCCAAAGCACACACTCGCGCAGAATCGCACGAGCACGCGCAGGAATTGACCGCCCTTTACGCATGCGCTTAAAATACGCCTCTGGCGTTTCCACAGCATACAAACCTGGCGTATCCAGTGTCGCCAGTTCCTCGTTAAGCCACGCAGCGTTGTCTCCAATCCGCTCAAGCAGAATCTCGCGCGCCTGGTGCAGGTGGGCAACGTCGGCAGACGCATACACGCACTGGCTGTCTCGCAACGGCCGCGCCAGCCAGTTCGAGCGCTGCTCGCCCTTTTCTAGGTCCACGCCCAGAAGTTCATTCAACAAATTGGTCAACGAAAGCGTCGATGCCAGCCCCGCAAAGCCGGCCGCCAGCCGCGTATCGAAAATATTGCGCGGCTCCTGCCCGCACGATCGCTGCAGAATCGCCAGATCCTGCTGCGCATCGTGCAGAATCTTCACCGTCCCTTTATCGGCCAAAAGGTCTCCGAAACGGGTCAGATCCTTAAGCGCAAGCGGATCGATCAAGTAGCAATCATCAGGGCCCAGCGAAACCTGAATCAGGCCAAGTATGGGCGCAAATGTTCGCTCCCAGAAGAACTCCGTATCCACGCCTACCGCGTCGCATTCAAGCGCGCGTGTGACAAACTCATCCAAGGCTTCAGCCGTCGTAATCACGGGCAATCATCCAATTCAACTCGGGTTGGTCGAGCCTGTAACCTGCACGGCCAACGACGATGTGCAACAGCCCTTGAAGGCTTGCGGAAACAGGCCTATTATCGTGGGTTGAGACGAACTTGGAGAATGCGCAGATGATATCGGTAGCAGAAGCCGACCGACTTCTCGGTCAGATCACAATGAATGCGCGAGTCGCACAAGTAGCCGCAGCGCAAGCTGTCGGCCGAATTCTTGCCGAGCCGATCGCAGCGGATCGAGCGCTCCCCGCAGCATCGGTCGTGCGCATGGATGGGATCGCGCTCCGCGCGGAGTTCGCGGAACACGCATTGACCATCGTCGGAGCAGTGGGCGCTGGCGAGGTACCCCCGGCCCTTCCGAAAGGAAACGTCTGCCTTGAGATCATGACTGGTGCCATACTTCCGAGTGGCGCCGATTGCGTCGTCCCGGTCGAGAATATCTCCCGCGCAGGGGACACCGTACAGATAACCGAGCCATGCGCTGTGGGAGACTGCATCCACCCCGGAGGAGCCGACTACAGCGCTGGGGACCGCCTCCTTAGTCCCGGCCAACAGTTGCGGAGTTCGCAATTCGCGGTCCTCGCCTCTACCGGTGTCACCCAAGTCTCCGTCGCAGCACCGCGCATTGCCGTGCTAGCCAGTGGCAACGAACTGGTTGCCCTTGAGGCAACCCCCGCCCTACATCAATTGCGGCAGTCAAATGGCAGCGCCATTCAAGCGCTGGCTTGGAGCCATGGCTTTCCGAACGTGTCCGTCGAGGTCGTCCCCGATGACCAGACCATCATGCGCCAATGCATTGAAACCGCCTTGCAGACAGCCGATTTGGTGGTGCTTTCCGGTGGTGTTTCCAAGGGGAAGTACGACTACGTGCCCGAGGTTTTGGCCGAGCTTAGCGTCGAGCGCCTGTTTCACGGCGTCCTCCAACGCCCTGGCAAGCCCATGTGGGCAGGCTGGCACAGCCAGAATTCCGCCGCAGTCCTGGGCCTTCCCGGCAATCCAGTCTCGGCTGTCACTGCCTTTCGCCGCTATGGTATTCCGCTCCTGGATTCCGCGTTTCAGCGACAGCCACGGCAGCTTCCAGTCGCTTTGGCAGAGGCTGCGGAGTTCGTATCGGCCCTGACCTGCTTTCTACCCGTTAGACTTAGCCCGCAAGGCGCGGTCCAAGTGCGGCTCAGCAACAGTGGGGATTGGGCAGGATTTGGCGCTGCGGACGGGTTCGTGCAGTTGCCTGCCGTGGAAACCACATTTGCGGCCGGACGAGCCGTCGACTACTACGGTCTGTAAGCGGCGGCCTACCCGTCCCTGCGCATCGACTTTCGTGCCGCGGACGCAAATTCTGACATTGCCTGCTGGGCTGTCGGCGAATCGTCCGATGCATCAATCGTGGCGATCGACGGTGTGCGGCCACGCGATGGCCCACGGCTCCGCAGATAATCAGCAATATCAGAATCCGTAGGCGTGACGCGCCGCGGCGCAGCCTTTGGTACAGAAGCCATAAACACGAACTCAATGTACTTGCCAACTCGGAGCACATCTCCATTGTTTAGATCGATCTCGCCCGAAATCTGAGTGTCGTTGATGAAGGTGCCGTTGTGCGAACCAAAATCCTCAAGCAAGTACGAGCCGTCGTCATTCAAGCAGATTGCGCAATGCTGCCGGCTGATATCCTGAACGATATCCACAACCACGTCAGCCTCCATCGAGCGCCCAATAACCGTCCTGGTTCCGGAGACCGGAAAGAGCGCGTTATTGAGTTTCATGCGGAGCATAGCCATGGAGGACCTCGGGAAACAAACAGATTAGTGCATCAATTGTGTATCAAGGCTGTAGCTTACTGCTCACCACGTTCACTTCAAGCAAACTAGCTCAGATATCGTCATGATTCAGCTGACAAAGCCTATGATTTCCAGCCACACAGCTGCCCTTCTCCTCATTCTGGCCAGTGCGGCCGCCGCTCAGGACCGCGTCATCCTATATGCCGACGCCGCGGATTGCGGCGGCGATGGCCTGACCGCCGTGCACTCGCCGTCTGAAAACAAACGCTGGGTCAGTGGCTGGACCGACCCAAGACAGTGGCTTGAGTTCAATCCCGAGCCGGGAACCTACCACGCGGTGGCCATCGTCCAACTGCCCGCCGGAGTCAAGATCCAAATCGCAGAGAGCCAGGGCATCTCCCGCAGCTACCAGACTGCCGACAGCGGCTGGCAGACAGTTGTACTTGGCCACCTCAAGAAGGGACCGGCGCCATGGCGGCTGCGGCTTGAACAGGCCCTACCCGAATCAGAAACCAAAATTCTGGGGCTGGAGCTAATCCAACACGGACGCTCGGAGCCTGTACGGCTCGCTGGCGCAGACGCCCGGCAGCGGAGCGGATGGCTA
>DMTJ01000129.1 GCA_003477185.1 Lentisphaeria bacterium | reverse complement strand
CCACCGTGGCTGGCAACCAGTAAAGAATCGGTGTCTCGCAGCCAAGCATGGTCGCATGCATCGCCAGCGCGTTGCGCTCCGCGGTCTTGCCCAATCGCTCAAAATCCTGGTTAATAATCGATGTCTCGATCGCGCACAGGTCGCGCGTGACGCAGGCTTCCCAGCCCCGGAAAAGTGGGCTATTGGCCACAGTCGCGTTCATCGCGTCGCGGGACGAAACCGGCTTCTGGCTGGTGTCGACGGGGCAGACTGCGAGACGCAGATCGGGCCAATCTGAGCCGAATGGCTCGGCATAACAATCGTCGCCATCCTCGCGCACTCCTGCGTTCCAGCGAGCAAACCCGTGCCAAAGTGAGCGGCAGGCGCTGCCGCTTCCCAGTCGTGCCAGGCGCGAAAGCGCAGCATCATCTGCCTGCCAGCCGAACAGATCGTTTAGCGCCTTGGTGCAAGCGGCAAAGCCTGATGCGGACGACGCCAGACCGGCAGCGGTAGGAATGGTGTTGCTCGTGCGAACGGCCAGGCACTCGCCGGGCTCCCGGAACAGGTCGATGTATTCCCAGAGTCGCTCAGCGAAGGCCCTAGCCGAGGCATTGGTCGACTCCAGCCCGATCTGCTTCTCGTTCAGAGTCAGCGTATCGTGCTCGGAAAACTCGATGGTGGTGGTGGTGCCATGCGTTCCTAGAGACACGGACAGGCTTGACGTGAGCGGCAAGTTTAGCGTCCGGTTCCGCTTCCCCCAGTATTTGCACAGGGCAATGTTTGCCGGGGCAAACGCCGTCGCGCTTGCGCTCACTTGCCCACGGTTGATGTAGCGCGCCGCGTACGAACAACGCTCCGTCACTCTGCCGCTGCCTCCAGCTCCGCTTCCGCTGCCTCCCCCAGTTGGGCTGTTCCCGCATCCGCTTCGGCTGTTTCCGCTTCCAATAGCTCTTTAAGACGTATCTGCAGCGCATCCCTGACCTCAGTGAGGCAGCGATCGCCAAAGGCCCGCAGGTGCATCAACTCGCCTTCACTTTTGTAGACCAACTGCGCGACTGTGCGCAGACCCGCATTCCGCATCGCGTTTGAGGCGCGCGTGGAGAGGCCGAGCTTGGTGATCGGTGTGGGGTCGAAGTACAGCTCTTTAGACTCATAGCCGAGCAAGCGCCTGTTGTCCCACGGCACCTCACCATTATTCGTCGACAATGCAGGAATTCCGGGGATTTCGTCCTCGTCATCCTCGGCGCTATTATCCCAGTCTGGACCATCGTCCTCGATTAGCTTACGCATCTTGCGCAGCGCCTGAATCTGAATCTGTCGCACCCGTTCCCGTGTGCGTCCGATGAGTTCGCTCACTTCTTCCAAGGTCTTGCGCGGATGATGATTAAGCCCAAATCGGTAGGTGAGGATGGTCTGCTCGCGCTCATCCAGCAGGTGCAGCAGGCTTCGCATGCGGTCCAGAGACTCTGCTTGGGCCATCCGTTTGTCTGGCGTCACAGCGTTGGTGTCGGCGATCAAATCCTCGAAGCTTCCTGCCTCGCCGCGTTGGATCTGATCCTGCAACGAAAACGTCCGCAGGTCGGCCATCTTCAACCCCGCCACGGTGCGCAGCGTCAGATCCAAACGGAGCGCTATCTCACCGTCAGTCGGAAGTCGGCCCAGCTTTTCTGCCAGCTCGATCTTGGCCGTGCGGATTTTGTGAACGCGACTTGCGGATGCTACCGGAATGCGGATGGTTCGACTCTTCTGCGACAATGCTCGCCGCATTGACTGCTTAATCCACCAAGCTGAGTAGCTACTGAACTTTGCGCCTTTTTCTGGGTCGAACTTTTCCGCCGCGCGCACGAGGCCGATGTTTCCCTCAGAGATCAAATCCAGCAGCGGCAGACCGAGCCCCTTGAAGTCATGGGCAATCTTTACCACCAGCCGAAGATTTGCCTGAATCAGTTTATTCTTCGCCTCGTGGCTGCCGCCTTTAATCAGCGCCGCCAACTCGACTTCTTCCTCGCGAGTGATCAACGGTACCTCGTTAATCTCCTGCATGTAGGCTTTCATCGGGTCATTCACGCGATACAGTTCCGCCTTCTGGGCCTAGAGCGTTGATAATGTGGTGGGGGCGGGCACGATCCCCAGAAAAGACATATATGAGACCGCTTCCCCCTTGTCAATTGCTAAATCCACAAACCCCTAATTGACCGCTGTTTATGACACGATTTATTTACGCCGTTTTGCGATTCGGAATTGCCTTTGGTTTGGCCGGATTGCTGATCCGTCCGCTGGTGAAGGAAATCAAGCCTGAGTCTCTCGACGGGGTCAACTGGCTCTGGGTAGCGTTAGCGGTCGTCCTCTATGGCTGGGTGCTGCTCATTGGCGTGTTTCGCTGGCGCATCCTGCTGGCGGTGCAGGGGATCGAGACGCGGATCATGGATATCGTGAAGCTTAATCTGATCGGCCAGTTCTTTAACATCGCGATTCCGGGCTCTGTCAGCGGAGACTTGGTCAAGATGGTCTACATCCGTGATCACGCCGGGAGCAAACAGGCGGCTGCGGTGCTTACGATCATGCTGGACCGGGTGATGGGATTGCTGGGGCTGTTGTTGATCGCGTTGGTGTCGACGGCAATCTCGTGGGACTATGTTCAGGCCTCCCAGGATCCAAGGATTCGCGTGGCCGTGTACTGGATCGCAGCCCTGAGTGGCTGCGGTGTTGTGGGGCTGCTCGCGCTTGAATTCCACGTCGCGCTAGAGCGCCTGCCGGGAATCCGCAGTCTGATCAATCTCGCGCAGCGGTTGCTGCCTGACTCGGTGTGCGCGGTGTTTGGCCGTCTGGTGGCAGCGCTTGACCTCTATCGTGAACGTCGCAGCGCGATCGCTGCCGTCATTGCGCTGTCTGTGCTGGTGCACGGTAGCCTCGCGATCTCCTACATGGCTATTGGCCAGGGCCTCCATATCGAAAATGTCGGGGCAAACCTGTATTTCCTGACCACGCAGGTGGCCAATGCCATTGCCAGCATCCCCGTGGTGCCCGGTGGGCTTGGAATTCGCGACGCGGTGTTCAACGCGATCTTCACCGACTGCAACGTCGAGCCTGCGAAGTCCGCATTGCTGCCATTGCTCGGAACCGGTGCCATGGTCATCTGGAGCGTCATCGGCGGGATCGTCTTCGCCTGCACCAAGCGCAAAGGCGCTAAGAGCCAAGAAGAGGCCGCCGAGCCCACGGCCTGACGCTGGCAGAGAGGACAACGCGACACCTGCTGCGCCCCACCATGAGTAGCAGTATTTTCAGTGGTGGATTAAGATTTTTCCACGGAATGTTTAGCGCGGGATTTGCCCGCAATCTAAGGTACATCGTCAGCTTGCGGTTCAAGGCCCAACGGGCCGAGACAAGGTAGCCCAGGCCAAGCGAGGCACGAGCGCGGGCCTGGGTTTGCAGGTGAAACCCAGTAGCGCTGAAAGTGCGAAACAACAGCACGGGAGAACCGTTGTGTCGCACTTTCAGCGCTTCCTGCTTTGCTCTTGTAATTGTAACCCCAGGCCTGCGCTCGTGCCTGGCCTCGCGAAAAACAGGCAAAGAAGACAAGGTTTTGAGAGATTGTACCACGGAAAAGACGGAAGCCCACGGAAGGGAGACTGTGGGGGCAACCAGGGAGAAAGAAGTAGAGGCCCACTTACTCCTCGGCGCGAGCCCTAAGCGAGCGCACCCGTTCCACGCCGGCGGGCGAGGGCGCGCTGAGAAAAGGCCGGTGCTGCTTCAGCACTGGGCGGATGTGCTCGCCGTTTTTGGGCGCTGAAAAAGCCCCTCCCAGTCCGTGTGCGCAGTGACTCGCATCAGGACCGCCAGCGTGATCACGGAGCCAATCGCCACGGTCAGGCCAGTCATTCCGTCGATAAAGAAGGTGTAGGAGAAGAGCACCAAGAAGAAAAGCTGTCCTCCAATCGCTGCGCGCATCGGAAAGCGCCCGCCCAATGCACTCCGCAGATAGCTTGTCACCAAGCCTACCGAAACCAGCGCGGCGATACCGAAGGCAAGATGGATGTTCAGCAGATCCACCAGGTAGGCCAAGAGGAGGTGAAACGAGAAAAAGCCGGCAGTCACAAAGAGATAGTGCATGGGGTGAATCGGCACGGCATACACGATATTGATCCTGAGTACCAAGATGAAGAAGAAGAGCAGGCAGACCGGCGCGAAGAAAGTGGTCCGTGTGGTCAGCGGCCCTGGATTCAGCTTAGACGGTACGATCACACCGATATCCTGCTGTGTCAGCAAGTCAGCCGCCTCCCAACGCAAGGTCATTCCAGCAATTGTAAAAGGAGTGGGGAAAATGGCGAAATCGTACTACAAGGCTCAGTACAAACCAGGCACGTTTTAGGTCTCGATGGTCACGGTCTTGGCGTTCATGAACGCGAGGATTCCTTCGCGGCTGAGTTCGCGGCCGACGCCGCTGCGCTTGGTCCCGCCGAACGGGAGGCGCGGGTCGGACTTGACCATGCTATTGACGAAAACTGCGCCTGCATCAAGGCGTGGAATGAGGGCGTCCGCGGTGGCGCGTGAGCGCGTCCAAAGGCTGGCGCCTAGACCGAATGCTGTGTGGTTGGCCAGGGTGATGGCTTCCTCAGTGTTGGCTACGCGAAAGACACAGGCGACGGGGCCGAAGACCTCTTCGCGGGCGGTGGCACTTCCGTGTGGCACAGCTGTCAGCAACGTAGGTGGGTAGAAGCAGCCGGGGCCGGCGAGAATAGTGCCTCCCAGCTGGAGGGTGGCGCCTTCGGCGATCAGGCGCTGGACCTGGCCATGAAGCGTGTCGCGAAACCGTGGCGCGGCTAAGGGACCAATTTCAGTCTCGGGAGCCAGCGGGTCGCCAACGCGAAGCGCGGATAGGCCCGTGGCCATTTGCTCGACGAATGTGTCGTAGACGTCGGCCACGACGATGAAGCGCTTGGCGGCAATGCAGCTCTGGCCGCTGTTGAGGCAGCGCGAGGCGACGGCCGCGGTTACGGCTTTTGCGAGGTCCGCATCGGCGAGCACGATGAATGGGTCCGAGCCGCCCAGCTCCAACACCACCGGCTTGATTGCAGCACCTGCCGCGGCACCCACAGCCTGGCCAGCTGCTTCGCTGCCAGTGAGCGTGGCCCCAGCGATGCGGGGATCCGCGATCAGCGGTCCGACCGTGTTGACGTCTACGAACAAGGCCCGAAATAATGCTGCGGGAAAGCCTGCCTGGCGGGCGAGGCACTCCACTGCCTGGGCGCATTGGGGGACGTTGGGGGCGTGTTTGAGTAGGCCGGCATTGCCAGCCATAAGCGTTGGTGCGAGAAAGCGAAAGACTTGCCAGAACGGAAAGTTCCAAGGCATGACCGCCAGGATCACGCCCAGAGGATCGTAGCGGACATAGCTGTCGGTCGCCTCTGTGGCGATCGCTCGCGGGCGCAGCAGCTCGGTTGCGGACTCCGCATAATAGCGGCAAACCCAGGCGCACTTGCGAACTTCGCCAATGGCCTCAGCGATCGGCTTGCCCATCTCCAGCGTGGCCAGCCGGGCCAACGACTCCGCCTCTTCCTCGAGCAGCACGGCCAAACGCTGCAGGCAGTGCTCCCGCTCGGTCAGCGGTACCGTTCGCCACGTGGCCTGCGCCTCGTGCGCGGCGGCGACGATGGCCTCGACCTCAGCGGCTGTGTGGTTCGCGAACTCCGCAAAGACCTCGCCAGTCGCCGGGTTTGTCGAGCGCATGCCCATCGCTCAGCTGGCGGAGCTCTTGCCGAACTGCAGGTCGTGCAGCTCGCGATAGCGTCCATTGACGGCAATCAACTCGTCATGCGTGCCGCTTTCGACGATGCGTCCTTCGTGCAGCACGTGAATGCAGTCTGCGTCCTGCACTGTGCTGAGTCGGTGGGCAATGGCGAAGACCGTCCGATTCTCCATTAACGCGCGCAACTGCGTATGCACCTGTTGCTCGGTTGCCGAATCGAGTGCGCTGGTTGCCTCGTCCAAGATCAAAATCTCTGGATTCTTGAGGATGTTCCGCGCGATCGAGATGCGCTGTTTCTGGCCACCGCTGAACTGAAAGCCCTTGTCGCCGCCGATCCGGTCGTAGCCCAGCGGGTCGGCTTCGATGAAGCTCGCTGCGTCCGCTAGCTTGGCGGCACTACGAATCTCTTCCTCGGTAGATCCCGGCGCACCGAAACCGATGTTGCTGCTGATCGTATCGTTGAACAACACCGTGTCCTGGGTCACAATCCCGATGAGCTTGCGCAGCGATGCGATCTTGATCTCTCGCAGATCAGTGCCATCGATCGTGATTGAGCCGCCATCGGTATCGTAGAAGCGCGCCAGTAGATTGGCGATCGTGGTCTTGCCGGAGCCCGTGCCACCAACGAAGGCCACGAATTGGCCCTTCTTGATCGTGAAGGAGACGTCGTGCAGCACCGTCGCCGTATCGTAGGAGAAGGTCACTTTCTCAAACCGAATCTCGTTTGCGAAGTTCGCAATGTCTTGGGCATTGGGCGCTTCCTGAATCGCGTCCTCGACGTCCATTACTTCGAAGACACGCTCGGCCGAGGCCGTGGCCCGCTGGATGTGATTATTAATCTTAGCCAGCTGTTTGATCGGCCGATAGGCGATGATGCCAGCCATGCCGATCGACAAGATCGAGCTGAGCTGCACGTCCTGCGCGTAGCAATACATCAGGAACCCGACCGCACAGGTCACGGCCACGAACTCCATCATCGGTGCCATCAGCAACTCGGCGCGCAACGCCTTCATCAACTGCTTGAAGTAGCCCTGATTGACCTCGGTGAAGCGCTCAATCTCGCGCGACTCAGCGTGAAATGCCTTAATGACCCGGATCCCGGTGAAGTTCTCCTGCATCCGCTCGACCAGTATCGAGACCCGTTGCATGGCCCGGCGCGTGTACTTCTTTACTTTTCGTCCTAACGCGATCACTGGCGCAATCGTGAGCGGTAGCACCACGAGCATGATCGCTGGGACCGAGAGAATGTCATTCTGCTGGGCCTTGAATATCACAAAGCTGGCCGCGGCCAGGATCTCGAACGGTGCTCGCGTGATATCTGCGATCGTGTTGGCGACAGAACTCTCGACAATTTGAGTGTCGTTTACGCAGCGCGTGATCAAGTCGCCCACGTTGCAGCGGCCCCAGAAGCGCAATGAGCGCTCTTGCAGCGAGCGAAACAGCGAGTTGCGGAGGTCGTAAACCACGCGCGCGCCGACCCAGCGCATGCACAGCCGGTTGATATAGGTGAAGAGTGCCTTCAGAAACATCACCAGCGGAAAGCCGATGATCGTGAGCAGCAAAAACTGCCAGCTCATCGTGCCATCCTCGCGGGTCGTTGGAATCCCAATCTTAGCGGCCATTGCCTCCATGCTGTTGCCACCGCCGCTGCCACCACCGCTCGCGCTCCCGGCGACCGCTGAGCCGTCGAACTGGCCCAAGAAGTCTCCCAGATATTGCAGGAGCCCAAAGATTGAGCCGCCGGCAATCAGGCCAGCGCAGGTGCCAATCACCAACAGCTTCATGTACGGCCTTGCGTAGCCGAGAAGTCGCCGGTAGGATTGGGAGGTGGTTGGAGGCGTGGTTGCCATCAGAGGACGGGCGCGATTCGACTGAAGCGCGTCTTGTTGCGCTCCAACGCTTCTTGGCTGCCAAAGACGCAGATTGTGCCGCGGTTTGCGAACTCCGCAATCGCGTCCTGAAACCGTGCGAAGTCCGCAACTGTGGAGCTCAGGACTTCATCGCGGCGCTGTTGCACCAGCTCCTGGGTGACGCCAATGAGGTGGCGGCGAAAGGCCAGGCTGCCTTCCTGATCCGGCGTGCGTGGCGAGTCGAGCCCGCCCATCGTGCCAATCAGTACCCGGTCGTATTCTGACGCAGAGAGATCGACTGCCTGGACAAAATCCGGCAACCCAGCGTATGCCTCAAGCGTTTGCTCCAGATGCGGATCGCGATAGGACAGGCAGTTCAGCTGGCCTGTGATCGCGTCGAACTGCGACGAGCAGCCGTAGGCATTGCCCTTCACCCGCACTGCGTTCCAGAGGTATTCCTGATCGATCAGGTGCGAAAGCACGGAAAAGGCCGCGTGGTAGTTCAGCCCTAGCGAGTACAGGTTTAGGCCCTGGCCCACATACTGGACGTTTGCTGGCAGGATCCAGCCCTCGCCAGCTTGCGCGGCAGTCCACGAATACTCGGTTGCCGGTAGCGCCTCGCCGGGCAAATCTGCGGCAAGCGCAGCGAGCTCGGTTTGGACAGCTGCGAGGTCTGCAGCACCACCGGTCACATGGACGTGGCATTGCGAACTCCGCAAAACCAGCTCGCGCACTTGTTGGAGCTCGCCAAGCACGGCGTCTGGCTCAGTCGCCAGCCGTTTCTCGAGTTGCTGGAGAAAGAAGAACTGCTCCAGGCCCGAGAGCGCCTCGCTGTAGCCGCCGACCGTGGTGTGCACGGCGTTCAGGCGCATGCTCGCGTAGCGATTGCCAGAGGGGACAACTGCGCTGCGAGTATTTGCGATCACCGAGCGGACGATTTCGCGCACTCGCTCGAGGTCATCCAGGCGTGCCGAGGTCAGAATTTCACGGAGCAGCGAGAACATTTGGGGGACGCTGTGCGTGAGCGCCTTGCCCACGAACGTGAGGCCGGGGTTTACCGCTGTGGTGTCTGCCAGCTTGCAGCTGGCTCCGCTCGCGCCGGAAAGGCCGCCGGTGTGGATGCCAAGCTCGGCCAAGAGCTCGGAGTAATCGCGTTTCGCAGTGCCGGTCTCACGCAGCAGCTTGGCGAAGATGCCGAGGTAGGGAAACAGCGGCTGCGGCACTGCCGCGGCGTCGAACCGTAGTTTCACGTAGGCGATCCCGCGCGTGTTGCGCTCGCTGAATGAGAGCCGCGGGCCGTCGTCTGCGATCATCGCAAATGGCAGCACATCTGCCTGCGGCTTCACTGCCGAGCGGGGCAGGGCAGGGATGCTGGCGAGGGCTTCGGGGGTGTCCGGCGTTTGCTGCACGCGCTCCAACTCCGCAACGCGTTCGCGCACGCGGGCCACGCCATCGTCGCTGAGGGCAGCGCGTTGTGCGGCAAGCCGGGCTGTGAGTGCTTCCTGCTGTTGCTGGGCCAGTTTGGTGTCTGGCGCGAGGACGATGGTCACCCGGTGCTGGTTATTGATCAGCGACTGCTCGATCAGCGTTTCGAAGTAACGGCCAGCGGTCACGCCGTCGCGAATTTCCTGCAACGGCGCTTCGTACTCGAGCATGGAAAACAGCGGGGCATCGTAGATCCAGGCACCGATGACTCGCAGACCGTCGTGCAGATTGGGCGGGAAACCGCCGTAGTTGGCTTCGCGCAGCTGAAACTCTATCGTGTTCAACGCAGCGGTTACCTGGCAGGTATCAATGCCGTCGTCCACGAGTGCGGCCAGCGTCTCATCGATTTTGAGTTCGATCGCTTCGCGCTTGTCGGGCTCGGTACCCTTCAGGCCGACGCTAAAGTTCGGCTTGCTGACGTCGCCGTCCAGCCCCCAATGCATCGTTTCTTGGCCAAGGCCGGATTCGATAAGCGCGCGCCGCAGCGGTGCGCCCGCTGAGCCGAGCAGAATCTGGCCGAGAATGGTCCAGGCGAGCCCTTGCTCGGGCGTCAACTCGCCAGTGCACCAAGCGCGCTGGACAAAAGTCTTGTGGGCGGCATCCTCGTCGGCACCGATGGAATAGGGCAGGGTGCAGACGACCGGGGCTGCCTGGGCCTCAATTGCCGGGACGGGGGCGAGTGTGCCAGGGGCGAACCGCACAAGATACTCGGCCATTTCTGCCAGGGACTCGGCCACATCAACATTCCCTGCGAAGACCGCAAGGCTGTTTGTGGGACTATAAAACTGCTCGTGAAAGGCCAGGAACTCATCAAACGACAGGTCCGGAATGTTCTCTGGCTTGCCGCCGGAAGAATGGGCGTAGATCGAGCCTGGATAGAGTTGACTGTAGATCGCATCTGCCAGCTGATTCTCAGGCGATGAGTAGGCGCCAATCATCTCGTTGTAGACGATGCCGGTGACTTCCAGCTGGTCCTGGTCATTCAGCTTGTGGTGCCAGCCTTCTTGCATGAACGAGGTCTCGGCCAGCAGTGGTGCGAACACCGCATCGAGGTAAATGCGCACGAGATTGCGAAAGTCCTGGTCGTTGCGGCTCGCGACCGGATAGGCGGTGCGATCGCTGTAGGTAAACGCGTTCAGAAAGGTGTTCAGGCTGCTGCGGATAATCTCGGTAAACGGTTCCTTGACGGGGTAGCGCGCTGAGCCGTTGAGCACGGAATGCTCGAGGATGTGCGGGACGCCTGTGCTGTCCGATGGCGGGGTGCGAAAGGCGATGACAAAACCTTTGTTGTCATCGTCATTGAGCAGAAAAGCTACGGGTGCGCCGGTCAGGGTATGTTCGTAAAGAAGTGCGATCGAGTCACTCTCTGCTATGGTTTGCGTACTTCGCAATGTAAATCCATGCAGGGAAGCGGGGTGGTCTGGCATAGTGTAGCTCTGAATGTGGGGAAACGTTTTGCCGGGTACCGATACACCCACGCGCACGAGCGTCCTATGGCCAAACGTCCCGGACTACGCGTCAGCGAGTTGCTGCAGCATCGGCAACAGACCGACGGAGCCGCCCCGGCTCTACTAGAGCTGGA
>DMTJ01000234.1 GCA_003477185.1 Lentisphaeria bacterium | reverse complement strand
CGAATCCCTCCCTCTCCGCCATTTCTTGTAACTGCCCGCAGGGAAGGCAGTTATGGTTCGCGTGTTGTGGGCGGGACTGGATTTTATCAGACCCGTCGGTGGCGATGCGCTGAGACCATCGTAAGCTGCTGTTATGATTGACAGCGTGGAAAGTAACAATGGGCTCCGGCCGCCGCGCGCCGACGCGGAGATAAGTCCTGCTCGCCAATCGTTGACTATCTTCACATCGCCGCCAAGCAGATGGAGAGCCTCCAGTCCCGCGTTGTCAAATCGCTCCGTGCCCACAGGCAAATGTTTGGAGCTGGTCGAAAAATCAACATCAACGGCATCTACAAATTCACAAAAACAGCGTTCCCCGTCGGCCAGTTGTTCCGTCATCCACAGCCGCGTTGGATGCGCCAGCGCCTTGAGCACTTTCGCTTTGGCTTGGTAAATCAGTTTATCTCGTGCATTCATCGCAGATTTCTCAACTATCAGACATATGCGAAATTGCCCAATGTTGTAAGCTGTCATTACCACTTTGGAAGGTATTGAATTTTGGCGGAAAGCGATCTGCGCCTGATGGACACTGTATTTGCAGTCAGCGCGAGTTTATTCACGGCTGCTAGGACGCTTAATGCGTTCCTAACACAAGCTTCACTAGGGCTTCACGGCAGACGCCCGGCTTGTCATCGCAAGGGCTTTATTCTATGTCGAGCCGAGAGCACAAAGCGATCGGCAACAACGAGCAACGCTCACAAGGAGACAGGTATGAAGTACACAATGTTCGCACTCATGATGGGGCTAGCCGCTGCCAGCATGCAAGCTGGAGATGTCGTAAAGCTGGATGAGGCCTTGCCGAGGTACACGCAGGTTGGTGGGGTTTCGGGAAATCTGAACAGTATCGGTTCAGACACGTTGAATAATCTGATGACGCTATGGGCGGAGGGCTTCCAGGCCGTCTACCCGAACGTGCGCATCCAGATCGAAGGTAAGGGCTCGTCGACGGCGCCACCCTCGTTGATCGAAGGCACGGCCCAACTCGGCCCAATGAGCCGTGAAATGAAAGCCGCGGAACTCGACGCATTCGAGAAGAAGTTCGGCTACAAGCCGACTGCCATTCGCGTGGCGATCGACGCACTCGCGGTGTTTGTGCACAAGGATAACCCGATCCAAGGCCTGAACCTGCAGCAGGTAGACTCCATCTTTTCCAGCACCTTGAAGCGCGGCGGCAAGGCAGCTGAAACCTGGGGTGATCTGGGACTGACGGGCACCTGGCAGAGCCAACCGCTTTCGGCATACGGACGCAATAGCGCCTCGGGCACCTATGGCTTCTTTAAGTCACTGGTCCTGACCAAGGGCGATTATCGGCCGACGGTGAAGGAGCAGCCGGGGTCCTCGGCAGTGGTCCAAGGCATCGCCAAGGAATTGGGCGGCATTGGCTACTCGGGCATCGGCTACGCGACCTCGGGCGTGCGGGCGTTGCCCATTGCTGAGGAAGGCGACGACTTCTACGCGCCGAGCTACGAGAATTGCCTGGAAGGGGACTACCCGATTGCCCGCTTCCTCTACGTGTACGTGAACAAGAAGCCGAATCAGCCGCTGGATAAGCTGACGCAGGAGTTTCTGCGCTTTGTGCTTGCCAAGCAAGGCCAGGAAGTGGTCGTCAAGGACGGCTATTTCCCACTGCCTGCCGAGGTGGCTGCGGAAACTGCGGACGGCCTGAAGTAGGCTTTAGGGCCCGCGCGAAAAGGTGAATCTATTTTCGCGCGGCCCCCTTAACATTTCCTTAACACAATACACACGCTTCCCTTGCGGGAGGCGCAGCGCGTCGCCACCGATCAAGGCCAGTTTGTCTTCATGAACCCAGACGACTCCCAACGTTTCCAGCCACGTCGCATCACGCTGCTTATAGATCGCTTCATGACTCACTTCATCAAAGTGGGTGGTTTAGCGGTCATCGCAGCAGTGATGGGGATCTTTGTGTTTATCTTCTGGCAGGTGCTGCCGCTCTTTCGCGGCGCCGAAGTGAGCCTGGTGCAGGAGCTGGAGACGGGGGTGCCGGATGCCCTCATGCTGGGCGTGGATCAGTGGACCGAGCTGCCTTTTGTGTTGGACAAAGAAGGTCAGCTCCACTTCATCGCGATTCCCAGCGGCGAGCGCAGCGTGGTGCCGATAAATCTGGCTGATGACGCGCAGCCCAGCGCCTTCGCCCATGTGCCCAAGACGCAGCAGTTGGCGGTGGGCACGGACAAGGGCGGGTTTAGCTTGGTGGATCTGAACTACGCGGCGAGCTTTGGCGACGACGAGCAGCGCAGCATTGGCCAGGACGTGACGGTGGGCAAGCGCTACAAGGGCGGCTTGGCGGATGTGCCGGTGATCGCGCTAGACTATGTCGATGGCGAATCCCTGAAGGTCGCGGTTCTGGTACAAGAGGCCGACGGCAAACGCGTGACGCACGCCGTGACGCTGAAGCAAAAGCGCAGCCTGATGGGCGCAGGTAAGGTCAAGGTCGCGGGCAATCAGGATATTTCGGGGGAACTCGAAGGCACGCCCCGTTTTGTGCGAGTCGGCGCTGGCGGCCAGCTTATTGCCGTCGCGACGGATTCCGGCAGCATCTGCTATTTGCGGCGAGACGGCAGAGAATTCGTCAAGATGCAGACCTTTTTTCCGTTTGCGGACTCCGCAACCCAGGAGATCGCGTCGCTGGACTTTTTGCTTGGCGGCAACTCGCTGGTGGTGACCAATGCAGCTGGTGTCAATCGTGTTTTCAGCCTGTACATGCCCGCCAAGGACGCGGAGCGTCTGTTCGGGCAGACCAAGTCATTTGCCCCGCTGCCCGGTGCAGCCAGCGCCTATGCTGCCAGCCAGCGCAACAAGTCCTTTCTCATGGCCAGCGGCGAGACGCTCAGTCTGCGTCATGGGACGACCGAGACTGTTCGTTGGGAGGCCGCGCAGAGTTATCAGGCGGCTCATGTGGCGTTGTCGAGCAAGCATGATCGCTTACTGACGCTGGACCAGGCGGGCACGCTTTATCTCTACAAACTGCACGATCCACACCCGGAAGCGGGCATGCAGGCCTTCTTCGGCAAGGTTTGGTATGAGGGTGCCTCGCGGCCGGATTACGTCTGGCAGTCCACTGGGGGCAGCGATGAATTCGAGCCCAAGCTGTCGATGATTCCACTGATTCTCGGCAGCATCAAGGGGACCGTGTTTGCAATGCTGTTCGCGATTCCGATCGCGCTGCTGGCAGCGCTCTACACTTCCCAGTTTCAGCACCCCCGTTTTCGCGCCGTGGTGAAGCCGACCATGGAGACGATGGCGTCGATTCCGTCTGTCGTACTGGGATTTCTGGCTGCGCTCTGGCTAGGGCCCTTGTTGGAGAATCGGGTCCCAGCGGTTTTAGTCTTTGTGATAACCGCGCCCTTGGCGTCGATGCTGATCGGCTTCCTCTGGACCCGGATGCCGCCCGAGGTGCGCGTGCTCTGCAAGCCAGGGTACGAGTTCTTGATCTTCATCCCGGTCCTGATCGGCTGCGTCTGCCTCGCCGTTTGGTTTGGTCCTATTCTGGAACGGGCGGTGTTTGTGGTGAGCGACCCGGAAACGGGCGCGCAAGTGGCCGACTTTCGGCGTTGGTGGCCTGATTTTTGGGGCGGGCGTTATGAACAGCGCAATGCCTTGATCGTGGGCTTTGTCATGGGCTTTGCCGTGATTCCGATCATCTTTACGATTGCCGAAGATTCCCTGTCGCACGTGCCGCGGGACATTAGCTCCGCCGCTTTGGCTCTGGGTGCGAGTCGCTGGCAGACCGCGTTTCGCATCGTTTTGCCGACGGCCGCTGCTGGCATCTTTTCAGCTGTGATCATCGGTCTGGGCCGGGCGGTTGGCGAGACGATGATTGTGCTGATGGCCACCGGCAACACCCCGATAATGGACATGAGTATTTTTACCGGCATGCGCACGCTCTCGGCGAACATCGCAGTCGAGCTGCCCGAGGCCCCCCACAGCGGGACCTTGTATCGCGCCCTCTTTCTCGGCGCCATGCTGCTTTTCGCGATGACCTTCGTGCTCAACACCTTCGCCGAAATCCTGCGCCAGCACCTGCGCAACAAATATAAGACTGTGTGATTATGGCAGCTCCTGATGCCCCGCAAACCCCCATGCTTCAGCGCCAAGCCGCTGCCGGCGAGCCACTTGTCTGGCTCTCCAGTATGGGCTTGGCCACTGGCATCGCGATGGTCATCTTTCTGCTCGGCTTGATCTTGGTGAACGGCATCTCGGTCTTCTGGCCCAAGCGCGTTGTGCAGTTGCAGGTAAGCGAGGATGGGAGCGAGCGGCAGCTGATCGGTGAGATCGTAAAGAAGCAGAAGCAAGCCACCAGCGGTGATCAAGAATGGCAGCTCTACACGGCAAACCGCGACGCCTTTGGCCACTCCTTCGTCTATGTTCCGGAGGCTGCGATCGGCGAGCAGAGCCAACCGCTGGACATCCTGAAGATCGAACGCCTGGAGTTTGGTTCGGTTTTTGGCCGGGCCTTGCGCATCGAGCAAGCGGATGCTGAGCCGATTTCGCTGGTCGGCGAAGCGGATGATCCTCAGCTCCAAGAGTTCGTCGACGAGGCCACGGCGTTGCGTGCTGAGGTGACAGAGATTGAGAAGAGCGAGATCGGGCGCGTCAACAATCGTATCGAGCGGCTCAAGCGCAAGCCTGCGAACTCCGCAATCACCGCCGAACTTGCCAGCCTCACAGGCGAGTACGAAGCGCTGGCGCAGAAGGCGCGCAAGTTGCGAGACTTGGCCACCCAAACCCACCTCATCTACGAGATCTCAGACGGCCGCGAGCGCAGCGTAGCCATCGGGCACATCGTCTCCTTTTATCGGCCCAACGCCATGGGCTTGAGCGCGCGCTGTGGACGTTTCCTGCACAACGCGAAGGTCTTCTTGCTGGACGCACCGCGTGAAGCCAACACCGAGGGCGGGGTCTTTCCCGCTATCTTCGGGACGGTCATCATGACCATCTTCATGAGTTTGGCAGTGACGCCATTCGGCGTGATCACGGCAATCTACCTCCACGAATACGCCCGGACCGGACCGCTGCTCACGAGTGTACGGATCGCCGTGAACAACCTGGCGGGCGTGCCCTCAATCGTCTTTGGCGTCTTTGGCCTCGGCTTTTTCGTCTACTTCGTCGGCGGCGGCATTGACCGCCTGTTTTTCGCGGACACGCTACCGACACCCACCTTCGGAACGGGCGGGATTCTGTGGGCCTCGCTGACCCTGTCGCTGCTCACCGTACCCGTGGTCATCGTGGCCGCAGAAGAAGCGCTCAGCGCCGTACCGCGTGGGACTCGTGAAGCTGCGCTCGCCTGTGGTGCCTCGAAGTGGCAGACAATCCAGCGCGTTATTCTGCCCGCCTCGCTGCCCGGTATCCTCACGGGCATGATTCTGGCCATGGCCCGCGGCGCCGGGGAGGTCGCCCCGTTGATGTTGGTCGGCGTCGTGAAGCTCGCCCCGAGTCTGGCGATCAACAGCAGCTACCCCTTCGTGCATCTGGACCAGAAGTTCATGCACTTGGGCTTCCACATCTACGACCTCGGCTTTCAGTCACCAGACTCCGAAGCCGCCTTGCCGATGGTCTTTGCGACCACCCTCTTGCTCATTGTCGTGGTCGTTGTCCTAAACCTGGCCGGCATTCTGGTACGGGACCGGTTGCGGCGTAAATACGCAGGAAGTACTTTCTAATGACTGCCAGCCTCGAGAATACTGAAGCCACTATGAGTGAAGAACAGACAGATGCAGAAAAGGGGATCATCTCGATCCAGGACTTTTCCTTTTTTTATAATAAAACAGCCCAGGCACTGTTCGATATAAATCTTGAGATCCCGGCCAACCAGATCACCTCCTTCATCGGCCCATCTGGCTGCGGTAAATCCACGTTGTTACGCAGCATAAATCGAATGAACGATCTCATTCATGATGTGCGGCATGAAGGGGACATTCAGATCACTGGCAACAGCATTTTTCATCGCTTGATCGACGTGATCTCATTGCGCAAACGAGTGGGCATGGTCTTTCAGAAGTCGAACCCCTTCCCCAAGTCTATCTATGAGAACGTGATTTTTGGTCTGCGCGTGGCCGGGATCCGCGATCGCAAGGTACTGGACGAGACCGTCGAGCGCAGCTTGCGAAGCGCCGCGCTTTGGACTGAGGTGAAGGACCGTTTGCACGCCAGCGCCCTGGGCCTGTCCGGGGGGCAAATGCAGCGACTTTGTATCGCGCGAGCGATCGCCTCCAAGCCACAGATCATCCTGATGGACGAGCCTTGCTCCGCCCTCGACCCGGTCGCCACCGGGAAGATCGAAGAGCTGACGCGTGAACTTAAGAAGGAGTACACCATCATCATCGTCACTCATAGCATGCAGCAAGCCTCACGTATTTCCGACCGCACGGCCTTCTTCTATCTGGGCAAGGTCGTCGAGTACGACGATACGCAGACCATTTTTAGCAATCCTGCAAACTCGCAAACCGAAGACTATATCACGGGACGATTTGGGTAAATCTATGCAAACACAACTTCATCGATCCATGTATAAGCTGAAAGAGCAGATCTTAGCCCTTGGCGCAGAGGTAGAGCGTAGTATTGCTAACGCAGAGCAGTGCCTGAATGAGCTGGACGTGGTCGCGGCAAATTCTGTCATTGAATACGACCATGTGATTGATCAGCACGAAGTCGATATCGAAGAAGACTGTTTGAAAATTTTGGCACTGTATCACCCGGTGGCGATGGATTTGCGCGGGGTCATCGCCATGCTCAAGATGAATAACGACTTGGAGCGTATCGGCGATCTCTGCAAGAACATTGCCGAGTACGTGATCGAGATGGCCAAGGGGCCTCGGGTCGATATTCCGGCGGATTTTGCGGCCATGTTCAGCGAGACGCAGCGCATGGTGCGTGGCAGCCTGGATTCGCTGGTAAACGGCGATCTGGAACTGGCCCGGCAAGTCTGCGAAGACGACGACATTGTTGATGACCTGAACGTCCAGATTATCACCGAGATTCGCGATCGCTTGCACCAACACCCAGAGCGTATGGATTCGCTGCTGTTTTTGATCTCGGTTTCGCGAAGCCTCGAACGCATTGCGGACTACGCAACGAATATCGCTGAGGACGTCACCTACACCGTGAGCGGTGACATTGTACGACATGCGGAGATCGCACCTGCGAGCTGAATATGCCCAGTCTTCCCACCATTTTGATCGTCGATGATGAGCCGGACATTCGTGAGATGCTTCGGCATGTGCTCGAGTGCGAGGGCTTCAAGGTACAAGAGGCTGCTAACGGAGAGGCCGCTTTGGCGCTGGTTGAAGCCGCCTGCCCCGCTCTCGTCCTGCTCGACCTGATGATGCCAGTCTTGGACGGCCATCAAACCTGCTATCGGCTGAAGGCGAACCCGAAGTCGAAGCATATCCCGGTCATCATGTTGACTGCAAAGTCGGACGAAACGGATGAAGTGATTGGGCTCGCCATGGGCGCAGATGACTACATTGCCAAGCCCTTCAGCCCCCGTGTCGTGACCGCGCGCATCAAGGCGATGTTGCGGCGCGAGCAGTCCGCTCCAGCGGCCGCCGAGGAGGAAATCGTCTGTGGCGATATCCGCATTCGTCCTGAGCGCCATGAGGTGGAAGCGGCCGGGCAACTTGTGCCTTTGACGCCTTTAGAATTTCGCCTGCTCTTGGCGCTGGCGCGGCGTCCTGGGCGCGTGAGTTCCCGGCGGCAGATCATGGATGCAGGGCAGGGGGCAGGCGTGGTCGTGACCGAGCGTACGGTGGACGTACACATCGTCTCGCTGCGCAAGAAACTCGGCAGCTGTGCTGCGGCCGTGGAAACCGTAAGAGGCGTGGGCTATCGGCTGCGTGAATCATGCAAATAGCCGCCGTCGCTGTCCAGCGCCAATTCCTTAAGGATGTGGCCATCGTCATCGTATTCGGACTGATCAGCCTTTGGTTTGCCACCGGATGGCAGATGGCGCGAGGCATTCCAGGCATCGCGCTGGGATTGGCACGACAGGCCAGTCTTGGCCTTGAGGAAAATGCTTCAGAGACAGACCTGTCGCGTCAAGCGTTGTGCAGCGCTATCGCCGCCAGGTCGGGCAGTCGCAGCACCTGGCTTTCCCTGGAAGGCGTCGTGCTGGGAGACTCAGCGTTCGGCGCGGGCACCACCTTGCCATTGGGCCAATACCCGGAAGTGCAGGCGGCCATCGCTGGCAAGATCGGACAGGCCGTCCGCAGAAACCATGCCAGCAATAGTCCCGAGATCTTTATCGCCGTTCCGGTCCGGCTAGATGGCCAAGTCAGCGCAGTGATGCGGCTCTCTCGCCCCCTGCCATCACGCGCGGCAGTCCTGCGCGAAGCTAGCCCATTTGTGGTTTGGGGAGCGCTCGTGCTCGTCCTGCTTATGGGCTTACGGGGGCGCCAGTTGCGCCGGCTGCAGCGCAAGGCGCTGGCGCTCCAGACCGCCCTCGAGACCCGCGCCGAGACCCGCTTACCCGTTTGCGGAATTCGTGAACTCGATGAGATCAGCCTGGCGGCCAACAAAGTCGCCAAGCGCTGGCGAAAAGTCGATGTCTCGACTGAGCGCAAGCGTGTGGAGTGGAAGGCTGTATTTAACAGCATGCAGGAGGGCATCCTGCTGATCGATGACGCCGATGAACTACGCCTCATGAATCCAGCAGCGGCCGACTTCTTTGGGATTTCGAAGGCAAAGAGAGCCGTAGGGAAGTTGTACTTGGAAGTGATCCGCGACGCCGACCTGCACGAGTACGTGAGCGCCCTCCGCGAGGGGCAGGGCAGCGATCAGATTCAGCTGCATGTCGACAACGAGCACGGTCAAGCCCGTGATTTTTTGCTGTCTGGCACCCGCATAAAATATCGTCGTGACCACTGCGACGCCGTGCTCATCGTCATGAGCAATATCACCCGCCTGGAAAAACTGCAGCAGATGCGTGAGCAGTTCGCGGGAAATGTGTCCCACGAGCTAAAGACCCCGCTGACCAGCATGAGCGGCTACATCGAGCTGCTTGCGGAGTCCGCAAAGGACGAAAGTGGCTACATCGCCGCCATTTCTCGCCAAAGCCAGCGCATGCTTGTCATCATCGATGATCTTCTCTACCTCTCGCGTATCGAGCATGGTGATCCCGGGTTTGAGGAAGACTTCTCACCGATTTTAGTAAAGACTTTACTTGAGACCTGCATCGCGGCGCGTCAGGCAGAGGCAGATCAACGAGCGGTCAGCTTTGACCTACAAGCGGAGGGCGAAAGCCTGTTTGCCAACCGACGCCTGCTTGAACGCGCGATCGTGAATCTTATCAGCAACGCTGTGCGCCACAGCCCTGAATCTGGGACTGTTCTCATTCGGGCAACATCGACCAAGCGGTTTCTCACCGTGGAGTTCGGCGACTCTGGGCCCGGCATCGCTCCGGAACACCACCGCAGCATCTTCCACCGTTTCTTTCGGATCGACAAGAGTCGTGACCGCGATTCCGGGGGAACCGGTATTGGCTTGGCGATCGTCAAGCACGTCGTCTACTTACACAGTGGGCGTGTCTGGGTCGAGAGCGAACTCGGCGCCGGCAGCCGCTTTTTCATCGAGTTGCCACAGCGCCAAGCCTGAGACTTGGTGGATTCGGGGGCTGCTCTGCTCTCCGGTTTCGTACTGGCAAGTCGGCCGCGCTCTCAGTCCGACCTGCGGATTGGGGTACTGTGGAAGCGGCCTTGCGCTTTATCGCCAGCGGAATTATCTGCGCATTGATGCCCGGCCAATCACGAACCCAAGAGGATTCAGAAGATGAGAAACGTTGAGATTGCGAAAGAGCCCATTGAGCTATATAAGATTCTGAAACTTGAAGGCCTTGCGCCCAGCGGTGGTGAAGCAAAGAAGGCAGTTGCTGACGGACAAGTCCTCGTGAATGGGGCCGTAGAAACTCAGAAACGGAAGAAGATTGTCGCTGGCGATGTCGTCAGCTTCGGCAGTGAAACGCTGACCATTTCACTTGAGAAATAGCAGTCTGCGGATAAGGCCCTGTGCTCGCAAGGAGGATGGATCTTGCGGCGAATTGGGGCTTGGGCAACGCCTCCTGATTACGACCGCCACAGGATTGTGGCCCTTTCGACGGGGTTGCTGAAGCCCAGCCATTATCTGGCGGTGGCTGCCGACTTGGGAAGTAACTTGTCAGAGGTACCCGTCGGCTTCAAATGGTTCGTCGACGGTCTGGTCGATGGCGCGTACGGATTTGGCGGGTAGGGACGCACCGGGGCAAGTTGCCCGGGCGGCCCCAAAGGGCAGGACGTTCTGCCAAAACAACAGCAGGCTGGCAGTCTTGATTTCGTTCTTCATTTACTGCTTCGCCTTCTTCGCGTCCAGGGCCAGCTGTTTGAGCGCAAAATCAACAGTGAATTCGACGAGTCTCTCCCGATTGTTAGTATGTGGTGAGGGTCAAATCCATGGCCTATACCCCTCACGGTAAGCGCCTTAACGGAAGCGCCGACTGTTTTGGCTTTTTCCGCAAATGGACGGCATGCTTCTGGAGAATGGTACCATCCTTATTGCCGTGAACTTGTGGCTCAGGCGAACCTTCCTGAGTGAGGTAGTAGACCGGGCTGACCTCACGCATCATCCGCTTCAACTCCGGGATGGCTTCCTGATACCCGATCTTAGGTTCTCCCGTCTTGATCCGGCTGGTAAAGCGTTTCGGTTGCAGGTGGGGCTTGAAACCCGCCGGCACAAACAGATCACAAATCGTAAAATCTGTCGGGCGGCTCTAGGAAACACAGCCGATGGGTGTCCCCCGGTGCTCTGCCAAGTCTGGGGCCCCAGAAAGTCCGTAGGTCTCTTCGTGCTTCTTCAGAAAACGCAGGCCGTCCTTGGAGTCGCTGACACAGTCTCGCATCTACACCGGATGTTCCGGCATCGACGCGGAGACGAGGCGGTAGTTGATGCTAACGCAGACCACGCCGTGTTGCAGGAGCCCACTGAAGATCTTTTGCTGGGTGTCATCCAGCTCTTTGCTGCCGACATACCAGCCACCACCATGCGTGTAGTAAAACACAGGCGCACGGTCATGCTTGTGCTCTGCCGGATAGTAGATATCCATAAGCATCTTTGTCTGGGCCACGGTTTTATAGCCGACATCGCGAAGCACCTCGCCTGCGCCTCGGACCGGTTTGGGGTGCTGGTGCTGGTGTTTCGTCCGCACAAAGCGAATGGGGAGCCACGCTCAGCAGAAGCAGCATCGTTCTCATTTTCATCATCACCTTCCTTCTCTGACCGTGAGCGGGACGGCAATATTCGCATTCAGTTTGTGGGCGGCGTCCCATATTGCCAGGTAGAGAATTTTGGGTTTTCCCGTCTCATCGGTAAGCACAAAGGGGCGCTCGACACGACTTGGCTTCCAGATGCTTCCGTCCTCCATCACGAATTCCTTCGTCATGAAGGTGAATGGTTCGGCTTCCCGCCAGTTCACCCCATCACTTGAGATCAGTCGGGCCAAGGTTGGGCCGAAGACGTGAACGATGCTGTTGTATTGTTGATTCGTCTCGTCGTACCAAATACAGGCGTCTTCGGTCTGGTACTGGTCGTAGATGGGTGTTTCCTGAAAAACAAACGGACCATTCGGCTGTGCGGAATGCCCGACGAGTTGGATGCGGAACACGCCCTCGCGCCTTACATCATCGCCCTTCATGATCATCGTATAGCGGCCTTCCCGGTAATGCACCGCCGGGTTCACCGCGATACTCTTAAACAAGCGGTTGTCTGGCTGTACCACGGGCTCCTGGTTGCGGATGAACGGGCCTTCGGGTTGGTCGGCAATGGTTACGCCAATGCACTGGGAATTGCGAAAGAGCTTACCATTGCGGTTTAGCCATTTCTCGCTGGGCGGCATGGCTTCCCCATCAGCCTTCGCCGCCTCACTCAAGTTGTTCGAAATATAGTAGAGGGCGATCTTGCCATCCGCGACGCACACACTGGGGTTGTGGGCATTCACCACATCCCAGCCATCGTTATGACGGTTTTTGATCACAGTTCCAGTGGTGACAAAGGGACCCTCCGGATGGTCGGAGACCGCATGGGCAATTTCGGAGTATCGCAGCCAACCGTGGAATCCTCGTTTTTCGGGCCAGCGCGCATAGTAAGCGTGATACTTTCCATCCGTCCATTGGATGACACTTACGCCCCAAATCCGATACCCCGGATCAGCCAGCAGCTGCGGCGACAGCTTCCTGGCGTAGTAGTTTTCCTTCACCGCCAGGGGAAGCGGCTCTAATGTGATCGATCCTTGCATTTGAACCTCCTTGGCCGCTATGAGTCCAACTGGTGCCAGTAGAGCTAATGAAGCGGTAATTGTTTTTGGTAGCTGTGTAATCTTTATTTTATGTTTTCTGAGTTACACTCGTTAGTCAAGACAGAACGTTTCCAAGTCTTGGAGGCGAGCGCTTTATCCTTGGCCAGGTTGTCGACACAGTCAGGGGCCGATTGACACCGAGGAGCATTTCCGCCGGGCGCTCGCCGAAGGCATGTTTCCAATTGGGAATTCCGGGACCAAGTTTCTCAATCACTCTCTTTGTCAGGCTGTCGTCCTTGTCCGGAAATCCCAGTTTCGGGTTGCCACAGTGCCAGCGGTCCGGGGCAAAGTTCCGAAGGTAGAGAAAGTCACCCGAGCGTATGCCACGGACGGGGTAGCCGAGGCCGGCCCCGGGGAGCCGAGGCGGGCATAGTGAGCGTGGCGTTCACGCACAATCAAAAGGAACGGCCGTTCCCGCTTTTCTTGGCCCGTAAAGATGTCGGGTTCTTGCCAGCCTTGCGCCCTGAGACGCTGGTGTACAGACGGTGCGGATCCAAACTGCCGAACCAGTAAAAGAAGGGCGTCTTGGCGGGGCGTTTTGCCAGGAAATCAGCCACCACAGATCCCGGCTTGAGCTTGTCGAGATTGGGGGGGCGGGATGCTGCTCTTCTCATTGAGGGCTTGCACGGAGTCTATCCCCATGTCATCGGCCAGAATCAGAACGATGTTGGGCGCGTCTGGATTGGGGGCAGAAACGGCAACCTGTGGCATCACTGCGGCAAGGATGGCCAAGCCAATCACGCTCAAAAAATATTTAGCCGGCATAAATCACCCGCTCATTGATGTGTAGATGTAATACGGAATTGTGTTGAACGACTGCTTGCGGTTGTAGAAGAATGCCCGCAGTTCGTACTGCTTGCCGCCTTCCAGTTCCACCTCAAAGCGGACGCTCCGGTCCGTGGGCTGAACCGCCTTGCCCTCAATGCAGACGTCCTTGATCTGAAACTGCGCTAGATCGATCGCCAGTTCATTGCTGCTGCGGTAGGCATCACGCCGGTTTTCGGGAATGCATTCTTCCCGAATCTCCACATCCTCCCCTTCTGGAATGGCGGCTGTCAGCGGCAGATCCACCTCTTCTGGCCAGCGGCACAGCTCAAAGGCATAGGTCCCGGTCTCTTCGGCATAAACCGAAAAGTAGCCAGCCACCTGTTTCCCATCCCTGACGTCTTTCTGACCGCAGACGAACAGGCCCGATTCATTCCGCAGATCCATGCCATTGATCCGGCTTGGAAAATTTCCGACGCTGATCGGCGTATCCGTGTGAAATTGCTTGGCACAGACATCCCACCACGTCTCATACTCGGCGGTCAGTTCTGCCACCAGCGCCGGGTGCTCACTGGCAAGGTCATGCTCCTGCGACGGATCGGCCCCAATGTCGTACAACTCCTGGCAGTCCACCAGTCGCCACCTGTTCTTCATCACGCTGGATTTCTGGTACTTGAGCGGGTAGGGCACGCGCTGGGTATCGGTAACCACCACCCGGCTATCCCAGTACTCCTGCGGTTTCTTGTTTCTGAGCAGCGGCATCAGCGATTCCCCGTGGAACTCGGGTTGGCCCGCTGGCGTCTCGATCCCGCAGATATCCAGCAAGGTCGGCATAAAGTCGACATAAGAGGTCAATTCACTGATCTCCTTCCCGCCAACCAACTTCCCGTCCGCCCAACGGGCAATAAACGGAATCCGGTGTCCGCCGTCATATTGCGAACCCTTCTGGCCGCGCATGTTGCTGTTGTAGACAGGGGCACCGCCATCGGCTGCGCTCTGCCCATTATCGCTCATGAACATGAGTAGGGTGTTGTCTTCGATGTCCAACTGCTGAAGCTTGGCCCGCAGCCTGCCAAAATTATCGTCAATATTCGTGATCATCCCCAGAAAACGAGCATAGTCTTCGGTCTTGCAGGTATCTAGGTAGGGCTCGTAGTATTTCGGCTCGACATTGTGCGGACCGTGGGGTGCATTGGTCGAAATGTAGCAGAAGAACGGCGTGTCCTGGCTCTCCTCGATGAAGCGCATTGCCTCATCGAAAAACACATCCGTGCAGTAGCC
>DMTJ01000568.1 GCA_003477185.1 Lentisphaeria bacterium | reverse complement strand
TGTCGTTTGTTGGTTTCGTTCCTGCGCACAAGCCAAAGTTTGTACTGCTGGTTGCTGCAGATGAGCCGACCAAGCGCAGTTATTATGGCGGCACAGTTTGCGGGCCGACCTTCAGCAGAATTGCGCAACGGTGCCTCGACTACCTGAACGTGGCCCCCACTGTAGCCGAGATAGCAGACGAGCCATAAGCGCATGCTATTCGTTGCGAGAATCGCATGGAATTAGTGTGGCGAGTGAGCCCAGCTGTCGGGGTCGTGATAGCGATGCAACAATCTAATGACAAGCCAGCATGGCGATTGCCGGCCATCGCTGGCCTCATTTTGGCCCTGGCAGCAAGCGCCGCGGGCGTCGAAGTAGTGCGTGGCCCCTACCTGCAAAGCCTGCACAGCGCAGGAGTGACAATCTGCGCGCGGGTTCGCGAACCCGCACCGTTGATTGTGACAATCTGGAGGGGGGACGAGCTGATGCGCCAGATTAGTTCTCGCTCTGCATTGGACCATACTTTCACTGTGGACGGGCTAGTGCCCGATACGACCTACCAGTATTGCCTGCAGTTTGGGGACGCAAGGCGGGAGTATGTGAACTTCCGGACAGCGCCCGCGAAGGGTGCCGCCGCTAGAATCTGGGTTATGGGCGACGGCGGTACGTCCTTAGTTGATGCGCGGGCCGTGAGAGATGCCTACGAGCGCCGGAAGCTCGACCCAACGCTGATCCTGATGCTCGGCAACAACGCCTATCCAGATGGCACAGACGGACAATTTCAACAGAGTGTGTTCGACCACTTTGCTCCCCGCCTGGCGGAGACCCCATTCTACTCAACCCGTGGAAATCATGCCCGCCACGCTGATGTCTACTATCAGATTCACGTGAATCCGAAATCCGGGGAAGCAGGTGGAGTCGCGTCTGAGTCGGAAGCCTACTACAGCGCAGATCATGGGCCAGTGCACCTTGTCTGTCTGGATTCCTCTGGTACTCGCCTTGAGACGGATGGGAAGATGATGGCCTGGTTGCGCCGAGATTTGGCGGCCGCCCAGTCACCTTGGGTGATCGCGTTCTGTCATCACCCACCGTACTCTGGAGGCAGCCATGGCTCAGATAACTGCGCGGATAGTGGAGGGCGCCTATGTCAGCTTCGCGAGAGATTTATCCCCGTCTTGGAGGAGTTCGGCGTGGATCTGATGCTCACGGGACATAGCCATGCCTATGAGAGGACAGGCTTGATTCACGGTCATTATGGGCCATCTCGGACGTTTGCCCCGGAGCTTCATGTCGTCGGTGAAGGTGCGCCCGGCAAGAACGGTGTTCGCTATCGAAAAGCACCTGGACGTGCCGCTGGGACGGTCTACGTGGTAGTCGGGAGCAGTGGTAAGCTGATCCCTATCGGCAAGCCCCATCCCGCCATGGCTGTTTCGATTTCCGACATGGGGAGCATGCACTTAGACGTCAGTGCGACCAAGCTGACGGGCTCTTTCGTCGACAAGAAAGGTCGCGTTCGCGATACGTTCTCGATCACCAAGGCTGCCGTTCGCCAATGACTCACGGCATATTTGCTGAAAGGCTTTTTTCTTTGCAGGTGGTTGCCGCAACGCGCTATGCAACTATTGTTTTCGCTTGATCCACGTGTGAGGACGAAAAGTCATAGGGACAGTTTATGGAGCAGCTTGCATGACAAAGCGAGATTTGGTATTACGAATTGCGGCCCAGAGTGGCCTTAACCAACGTGATATAGCTACTGTCGTGCAGCTGATGCTCGATAACGTAACCAATGAGCTGGCGGCAGGGCGCGGCGTGGAGTTTCGAAACTTTGGTGTCTTTTCTGTGAAAAAGCGCGCTGCTCGTATTGGGCGGAACCCAAATATGCCAGCGCGAGACGTCGTCATTCCAGAGGAAGCAGTGGTGAAGTTCAAGGCCGGTAAGACGATGAAAGAGCGCGTTGGTAAGCTAATTGAGCACAGCGATCCCACGTAGCAGGGTAGCGATGGCAGGCAGGCGTTACGCGCTGTCAAGCCCCGCTATCCGCCAGCAACATCAGGAAGATCAGCCTTCGCTAGTGGCACAGGCGAACGGAACCGACTAGCGTACTCATTTCATCCACAACAGTTTCCCTGATTTACCATGGCCGACAGCGAAATTTTTGTCAGCGCCGACGAAGCCGGTGCCGCAATACGAGTTTTGGGAAAGGGCAGCTTCAGCTGCAGCCGAGAGATCGCCGCGTACGGGCTCGAAATGGTGCGGCGGCAAGTGCCTCGCGTGATCATCGACCTTGCCGCTTGCACCGGGATGGACAGCACGTTCATGGGAGTGTTGGCACAGATCGCATCACAAGGTCGCGTAGGCGGCTGCATGCTGGCGATTGCCAACGCAAACCGAGAGCGCCGTGAGCAACTCGAGGAACTTGGCGTGCATCGCATTGTCTCGTTCATTGACCGTGACCTAAGCGGCTTGTCTTGGAGAGTGCTTGAACCTGCCGATACCTCGCGACTGGCGCAGGCTCGTACCGTGTTGGAGGCTCACGAAATGCTGACCGAGATTGATGCGGCCAACATCACACGCTTCAAGGACGTCGTTGAATTTATCCGCAAGGATATAGAGAATCTTTCAGAATAGTAACTTTCATTAAACAGGAGACCCACATGTTCCCCATTCGCCCAATTCTCGCTGCTGTCGTACTCGCCGTATGTACCTGCTCTGCCCAGGATTCTATTGGATTCGTTGATATGGAACGAATCTTTCAGGAGTTTTATAAGACGGTTAAGGAAGAGATTAAACTCCAGAAGCAGATGGACGTGTACAAGCAATATGCCGTTGCTCTCGAGTCCTCGATTGGGGAATTGCAGCGCGAGGCAAATAAGGCGCGCGATGAGTCCCTGAACCTGGCACTGAAGCCAGAGATTCGCGCTGAGAAACAGGCCGAGGCGCGGCAGAAGTTCATGGAGCTGCAGGACAAGAAGCGCGAGCTGCGCGAATACCAGAACGACAAAAAGCGTGGCCTGCGTGAACGCTACGAAGAAACCCGCGCGCTGTTGGTTGCGGAGATCGCAGACATTGTCCAGCAGGAGGCCAAGGCCCGTAAGCTGCGCCTAGTACTTGACAGCTCGGGAAAGACCTTGAATGGAATTCCGGCGTTTGTTTATTTTGAGCCAGAGATGGATTTCACCGATGCCGTGGTGGAGATCTTGAACCGTGGCCATCACGCGGAGCTCGAGGAGCTCCGCGAGCAGAGCAAGGAGCTCGATAGCCGCGGCGGATTCGGCGTCGGCAACTAGTCGCTGCCGTAGTGGAACAAACAGTCGAGGAGATCGCCGCCCTAGTCGGTGGCAATCTCCAAGGGAATGGGAAGCAAGTTGTCAACGGTGTTGCATCTCTTCGGGACGCAGGCCCTGACGATGTATCCTTCCTGAACAATCGCCGTTACTTGGGCGACCTAGAAGGCACGACAGCTGGCGTGATTCTCGTGAGCGACGACCTTGCCGAGCGTGCAAGCGCAGGGGGAACGCGGTCGATCATCATCTGCGGTGACCCGTCTGCTGCGCTCGAACAGACTTCCGGTGCCCTGTTTCCGGCGCCCCCAAAGGCCAGCTCCGGAGCACATGCAAATGCGGTGGTAGACCCGTTAGCTATCGTTGCGGACTCCGCAACAATCGGGCCCAATGCCGTCATTGAGGCAGGCGCATCCATCGGTGAGCACACGGTGGTCGGGCCCGGTTGTGTTGTGGGCGTGCGCGCTGTAATCGGTGATGACTGCCTGCTACATGCAAACGTTACGGTTGCCCACCATTGCCGCATTGGAGATCGCGTGATTCTCCAGAGTGGATCAGTAATCGGTGCTGATGGTTACGGCTACCATCAGCGGGACGGGAAGCACTACAAGATTCCGCAGATCGGAATTGTTCAGCTTGATGATGACGTCGAAATTGGGGCCGGAGCCACAGTGGATCGCGCCCGTTTTGGGCGAACATGGATTAAGCGCGGTACCAAAATCGACAACCTAGTCCAAGTCGCCCATAACTGCGTACTGGGTGAAGACTGTCTAGTGGTTGCGTTGACTGGGATTGCCGGGAGTACTCGCATGGGAGACTCGGTGATTCTTGCCGGAATGGTCGGCGTTACCGGCCACTGCGAGATTGGTGATCGGGTAACAGTCGCGGGCCTAAGTGGTGTGTTTTCTTCGGTGGAAGGAGAGGGGCGCGTCCTGATGGGGACACCTGCAGTGGACCGCATGCAGTACCTAAGGCAGGCCGCGTGCGTGCGAAAGCTCCCGGATGCGATGAATCGGCTTAAGGAGCTTGAAGCTCAAGTCGAGGAGTTGAAAGGCCGCCTCGAGGGCAATCCGTAGCAAATGAAGGTCGTGATTGTCGATGACAATCCAGCAGACAGGTTTATGCTTCGCGATACGTTGGCGGAGGCTGGATTTGAAGATGTTGTCACGTTTGCGTCTCTGCGTGATGCACAGACTGGCCTTCAAGAAATGATGCATACGCATTTTGCGGACATCGCCTTTTTGGATGTGCAGCTACCCGATGGAAACGGATTTGACCTATGCGAGTGGCTCAAGCAGGAAGTCTCTTCCTTTTTTCCCGTGGTGATGCTGACCGGGATGGACTCCCCCGAAACTCGAGCCAGAGCCAGTCGGTCCGGAGCAGATGCGCATCTCAGCAAGCCCTATCATCCTGATCTGCTTCTGGCGCATCTGCGTCGACTCCTGACCCGTCGCCTTGCAGTCGATCCCATGGTCACCGTAACCCGCGGCATTGAGCGTCTTCAGCAGGACGGAGAGTGCATCCAAGATGTGCAGGTGGGGGGCTATCCTGTCGTGCGGTCATTATCATGGACTGGTGCGACATCGGTGCATCTGGTCAAGGATGGCGATCACACGCGGGTGGTAAAGATTCTTGCTCGGTCGGCGTTAGGCAGTCCCACCGAAGAGGCATTTCGTCGGGAGACAGCCTGCCTTGCCGCTCTCTCTCATCCGCACCTCGTGTCCGTCATTGGGCACGGTGAGCTAGACGGTGCTCCGCACTGCCTGATGGAGTTTGTCGATGGGCACGATTTGCACCGATACGTGCGGATTCATGGGGCGCTGACTGCTACCGAGTGGCAGTCTGTGTGGCAGCAAGCGACCAGCGCACTTGCCTATCTTCATGAGCGAGGCGTGGTTCATCGAGATATTAAGCCCAGCAATCTGTTCCGAGCTCACAGCGGCCACGTGAAACTAGGCGATTTTGGCGTCGCGCTCGCCGTTGGCGGTGACGCTGCCATTGCTGCAGGCACGCCGGTTTATATGGCCCCTGAGCAATTTCGCAACGGTCGTGTCCATCCTTCTGCCGATGTGTATAGCTGGGGAGCAACAGCCTATCAGCTGGCCACTGGACACCCGCCTTTCGCGGCAGATTCCCCCATGGGGTTGCTCCATCAACACATGTCATGCCAGCCACCTGCGATTAAGCGCGATGAGCTTAATCCCACGCTTGTCAGCCTGGTCGGTTGCTGTCTGGCCAAGAATCCGGCTGAGCGCCCCTCAGCTGTGGAATTGGCGGCAGCCGTTGCGGGTAGCGATATTCGCTAAGGGGTCCAGATCCAAGCGGCTTCGTTGGTGCCGAGAGATTCCACGCGCCGAAATGCCCGGTGGATTGGGTCCCAGGCCCAGGCGATGAAAGGAGGCGCATAGGGCCCGTCTCCGATTGTTCCAGCCAGGTTCCAGCCTGATTCGAGCGCGGGGGCCGAGGAAGGGGTAGGTGCCGCGATATAGGGCACGATTGCTTCGCTTGTGCAGAAGACCCAGGTTCCTGCACCAGCTGTCAGGGCTGTCGTGCTGGTGAGCTCTCCTTGTGACATAGCGTAGCCAGTGGGGAACGCGATCGTTCCGAATGTCTGGGAGATGGTGTCGGGGGAGTTGTGAGATCCCGTGAGTAGGTTCCACCCTGGCTGAACCTCGAATGTAGGGCGGACTGCGCCCACAACGATGCGAAGATCAGCTTCGGAGAACTGCCCGTCCGCGTCAGTGATACGGTAGCGTACCAGTTGGTCATTAAACTCGGCAGCCAAGGAATGAATGGCTCCAGGTAGGAGATCCAGCGTGAAGCCGGATTCAGTGTAGGCTGTGCCTGTCTCATCGCGAAGAACGCTGCTGGTCAGTGTGCTCAATAGCGAGAAGGTGTAGAGCGACTCGGTGATGCCCGCTGGCTCATCCGGGTCTGTCGCGGTGACCGTGAACGTTGCCGATGTAGCAGGCGCGTCCAGTACTACTGTGATGGGCGATGTGACTGGCGGATCAGGCTGGGCGATGACCTGAATCGTCACGATTCCGGCTTGCTGGGCACGATCATCCCTTGCCGAATATACGAACGAGTCTTCCCCGAAAAAGTTTGAATTTGGCGTATAGCGCAGACTGACTTCGGTTGCACTGCTTGAGATGGAAATCAGTTTGCCGTATGCTGGGATATTTACCCGAATCTCCGGCGTGTCGCCCGGGTCCGGGTCTGCGGTATTGAGGGTGATGGTCGTTTGTGAGTCTTCCAATACCGTAACCGTCAGGTCCAAGGCAGGGGGGATCGTATTCTGGACGGTTCTGACCGGGGACTCTACTGGCGTCCCACTCAGTGCATCAGCGCCAGTGCGTGTATCCGTGGGGGTTACACGCACAAACCACTCGCTGTCTCGCAGTGCCGTGCCAGCTGGCAGAGTGTGAGTGCGGCCCTCGATAATCGTGGTGCCGGACCACAGTTCGAAGCCGTCATTAGCAGTGGCGCGAGTAAACCACTCCACGGCCCCGGTTGCATTCTCAGAGTCACCATCGCTATCTAGGTACTCGTAGGAAAACGTCAAGTCACTGGTAACGAACAGGGCATCACTCTGTGGAAGCAGCGTGACGTTGGTTGCCTGAGGCGCACTGTTGACATCCGTCACTTGAACGAAGAAGCTCGTGGTCGCCGGAATATTGTGGGAATCTCGTACTTCGACGGTTACGTCGAGCAGTCGTTGGCCTCCAGTCTCAGTCACCACAGTGTGATCAGGCGTGTAGATGTAGGTACCATTTAGGACCTGGCCTGGCCCGGTCGTTACGGTGTAGGTGTGGGTATCCGGAGGTATATTCGCGAGGTCAGGGTCAGTGAGCATCAGGGGCACCGAAAGGAGCTGCCCCTCTGCAACTTCTTGCTGCCCAATTTCGCCCAGGCTCGGGGGATCATTTACGTTCAAGACTTGGATTGTGACAGCAGATGTTACGGTGGCGATGCCGTCGGATGCTTGCCAGGTTAAGGTCACTGATCCCGCGAAATCCAAAGGTGGCTGGTATAAAACCGTGGTCTGAGGGTGATCTGGGCGCCTCCGGGAGTTGAATTGGCTGAGCGAACCGGTGAGGGGAGGGCCGATGATTTCTACGAGTAAGTCGTCGGCATCTGGATCTGTGGCGGTGAGGGTCACCGTCAGGGCGGTCTCTTCAGGCGTGTTCAGGGACAGCTGTTGAATTTGCGGCAGTGCATTCGGACTTTCCCCCAAGTCTGTATGAAAGACCTGACGTCTCCCGTTCAGCAGCGATCCGAATCCAGAGGTCGTTGACGCCCAGGCACAGTAGCGCCCATTCGCAGACAACGTCGAAGCGGTTACGTCTGCATCAGCATACTGTATCCCGGAGAATGATGCGGGCATTGCGGAGTTCGCACGCCAGTTAAAGCGCCAAGCCTGGAGGCTTGCGTCCGTTTGGGGCGGAAGTGTTGCCTCCTCCAGCGGATACTCACTGCCAGTGCTGCGGACCATGAGAAAACGCCCACTTGCGCTGAGCGGTCCGGTGACGGCGGTATTGCCCAAAGTGCGGGTCGTTACGACGTTGTTCGCCATATCTGCCACCCGAGTTTCGGTGCCCGCCTGAAAGCTGAGGTATCTGCCGGACTGAGAAAGCGCTGGGGCCCTTGCGTCTTCACCTGCTACTCCGACAATCTCCCAGTCCTCAGAGTCAAGATAGCGCAGCCAAATCACAGCATTCGGGAGGGCTGAGTCGCCAGCAAGATTTGCTTCTGAGGAGAAGGCTATCCAATTCCCATCTGCGGATAGCGCAGGATTGTGGGCGTGGGCGTCTACGGTCTGTGCGGTGTCAAAACGATCACTTACAAGTGTGACAGTCTCCATACTTGGCTCCCATAGATAGACGTCCTGCAAGACGTCCTGATCTGCCGCGATGAGGTTATCCTCCGTGACAAACAGGACCCGCTCCCCGTCCCCTGAGATCGCAAGTCTGTCGGGGAAGGTGGAAGCTGCAGTCAATGCTGCAGTGACCCAGCGACCGCCGACCTGATGCTGGTGCAGGATTTGCTGCCCAATGATGTAGGCAATGGA
>DMTJ01000013.1 GCA_003477185.1 Lentisphaeria bacterium | reverse complement strand
CTGGGCCTGAATGGCCATTTTTACGGCAATCTCGACGGCGGTGGCACCGTCCCCGGCGTAAAAGACATACTCGAGGCCACAAAGCTCAGTCAGCCTGGTCGACAGCTCCCGGATGGGCGCATTGGTGGTGTTGGCAAGAATGACGTGCTCGAACTGCTCGAGCTGGGCGGTAAGCGCCGCCTTCAGGCGTGGGTGCCCGTGGCCGAGGGATTTACACCACCAGCTGGAGACCGCGTCGAGCAGTCGATGCCCATCGGCAAGCTCGATCCAAGGGCCTTCGGCGGCGACAATATCGAGCGGCTGAAAGGTCTCGTAGTCCTTCATCTGACTGCATGGATGCCAGATAGGCGACGGATTCATGGACGTGGGCTGCTCACTTAAGTAGCCCGATGGGGCAGAGAAAGTAGAGCTGCCCAGGCTTGATGGCAGCGTGCGCGGGAGCGATCAGCTGCTGCAATGACGGGGGGGCAGCCTTGGCACCCAACAGGGAGTCCAACAGACCGGGCATGCTACCGTAGCGGACGACGCTGGGATCGTCAAAGCCCGCGAGTTCGGCAGCCTTGTCGATGGCATCTTCAAGATAGCCAAGCTCGTCGACGAGCTTGAGTTCAAGGGCGCGCGTGCCGGAGAAAACGCCAGCGTCGCCAATCGGCCCTTCGAGAATAGCAGCGACTTCGAGTTCACCGCGACCATCGGCGACGACCTGAGCAAACTCAAGAAAGGCTTCGTCGATCATGCCTTGGACCATGGCCGCTTCGCGCTCTGAGCGCTCACGACTCATGTTCATAAAGTCCTTGAGCTCACCGCTTTTGTAGACTTCGGGCTTGATGTCCCAGCGCTCAAGGAGCTTGCCGTAGTTGATTCCGCCCATGATCACGCCGATACTGCCGGTGAAGGTCAGACGATTGGCAATGATGTGGTCGGTGCCGGCAGCGAGGTAGTAGCCGCCGCTAGCACAAACACTGCGCATGCAGCTGACAGTGGGGATTCCGGCTTCACGCAGCTTGAGGAGTTCGTGGTAGACCTCGTCGGTAGCGGTCATCTCGCCGCCGGGCGTATTGAGGTCGAGAATGACGGCACCAACTTTCTGCTCGCGGGCTTCCTTGAGAAAATCGATCAACATTTCGCTGGGGGCCGCGTAGCGCCCGCCTGCTCCATTCTGGATGATACCATGCACAGGAATAATGACGATCTTCTGCTTGCGGTCGCCGACCTGAACGTAGCTCTGGTTGACGTCTCGCTGCGGTTTTGTGGTCGCGCGATAAATGGCGTCGGGTGCTGATTTGGCCAGCGAGCCGACGCTGATGGCAAAAACTACGGTACCGGCGCCAATGAGGCTGAGGAGGATGACGAACACGAGCAGGCACCCACCAAAGAAACCGCGCTTCTTCTTGCGAGGTGGTTGTGGGCGCATGGTGGGCGGTTGCGGTGGCGGCAATGGCGGAGTCGGGCGGCTAATTTCTGGGTCACTCACGGGGAATCAATTCCTGTAGAAAGGCCAGAACCACATTGCCAACGATGGCCATGCTGTCCGGACTAATTTTATCCAAAGTATCTTCCGACGTATGCCAAAACGAATTGTTCGGGCCGTAGGAAAAATCGATGATGTCTAGGGCGGGAACGCCCCGTTCAAAGAAGGGGACGTGGTCGTCAAGGATACGGCGACCCGAGAAAAAGCCAAAATGGCTGGCGACTCCCTGGGCTTCTGCAGTTTTGAAGATCTGGGCCAGGAGCTTGGAGTCGCAGTTGCTGGGGAAGGTAATAGTGAGATCTTTGTCGCCGATCATGTCGAGCAGGATCATGGCGCGGCAGGACTCGAGCTCGCCGGATGCTTCGAGCGTGGAGGCCATGCGTTTGCTGCCGTGGAGGCCGTCGTGCTCGCCATAGCGGACACGGCACTCCTCGCCGTCGAACCAGACAAAGCGCATGGGCGGGCCGCCCCAGTTCTCCGCGCTTGAGATGACGCGCAGCAACTCGAGCAACAGCCCACTACTGGAGGCGCTGTCGTTGGCACCCACAAAGTTGGGGACGGAATGCAGCAGCTTGGTGTCATAATGGCTGGCAAGGATCACATAGCGATCACCATGGCCTGGAGTTTGGGCGTGAACGTTGCGGTAGGTAGTCTCGCCTTCCTGCCATTGGTCAATGCTGGCCTGAATGCCCAGCATTTTGGACGTGGATACGAGGTAGTCCACGGTTCGTGTGGCACCCGGTGAGTCGCTGTGACGCGCACCAAAGTCGATCATGGCCTGCGCGTGGGAGAAGGCGGCGGCGGGGTCTACGGCCAGCGAGACTGCAGGCGGTGGCGGCTCCGTGGCTTTGCGATCTCCGCAACTGACGAGCAGAAGGAGTAGGATGCTAAGGGCACAGGCTTTCACAGGATGGGCTCGTCGAGATCATCGTCGTCGTCGCTACTCTTTCCGTCGCCTTCTGAGTCCAAGCGCTCGCGACACTGCTGCAGGTGCTCGACCAGCTGATCGTGGTTTTCCAGCAACAGTTTCTTGATCAGCTTGAACATTTGCTCGTATTGCTCGTTGGCTCCGACAAACTCGTCAATGATTCCGTAGGCAATATTGACTTCCTGCAGGGCGCGCTTGGCGAAGGCAATGCTCCCGGCGACGCGGTCGTAACGCCCGTCTGAGACGCTGAGGGCGAGGTAGGACAGCAACCGCCCGAGCGAGAGCAGAACTTTCATGCCCCAGAAGCGATCCTTCTCTTCGAGCACAGAGGCTAGGATGTTGCACCAGCCCAGAGCGGTCAGTCGGGCGCGCCGATAAACCGGAGATGACTCGAAATACCAGGAATCTCCAGGCGTAACTCGGTCATCCAGCAGAAACTCTTCCGCCTCTTCGAAGTCTGGGGCGTCATCTTCGAACCATTCATCAAAGAACGGCTCTTCGACTTCGAAAAGCTGCTGGTCGCCGAGGCGCGCGGAGATCAACTCCTCGGCATCGGGAAGGTCGCCGAAGCGTTCGAGCAT
>DMTJ01000405.1 GCA_003477185.1 Lentisphaeria bacterium | reverse complement strand
CCGGCGGGGGTCCACAAGCTCGAGATGAGGTTCGCATTGGGACAGAAAGCGATCCCGATGAATCGGTTGCACATCTGGACAGCATGGTGCCTTTACTTCGTGGCGATTGCTGGTGCCTTTGTCTTGATTTGGCGAGAACGTCGTAGCGATTGCGCTGCGCCCTCCCCCGCATGATCTCAGCCGCCGCTGGTGCCTGCTGCGCTCTGGAAAGCTGGATACGCAGCAACGGTTGGCGAGGACCAGACATTTGCGACGCCAAGAGCACCAAACTTTATCAGTACGCTTATCTCAAAGCTCAGCACAACCGCCTGGGGCGTTACGCTCTGTATCTGCCACTGGCCCTGCTCGAGCAACGAGCGCACGGCGCTGTAAGGGCCGTCTTGCGAGTCCCCCAGCGAGAGTACCCGCAGGCAATCGCCCAGATTGCACGGGGATACTTGTCCCGATTTCGTGTTACTGCTGATGCCGCATACGCAGACGAAGCCACCAGGTGTCTGAGGTGGCTTATTGCCAATCCGTCGCCCGGCTTCTCCGGACCGTTGTGGGGACAGCCCTACGACTGGCCCTCAGAGCAATTGATCCCAGCTCACACACCGCGCTCTACAGTCACGTCGATTGTCATCGAAGCCTTGATCGATGGCTACGAGACTCTTTCGGACGGGCAATGCTTGGAAACCGCACAGGCAGCAGCACATGCCTATCTGAAGCATTTCAAGCCATCCATTCAAAGCCCGCGTGGAATCTGCTTCCCATACACGACCATCGACTCCTTCACGGTCCACAACGCCAGTGCCGTGATCGCAGCGGCGCTTTTGGCCACCGCCAAGCATACGGGCGAAGAATCACTCCGCGGTCCAGCGATGGAAGCCCTTGGATTCACGGTCAGTCACCAGCTTGAAAGCGGGGCATGGCGCTACTGGGCACCACCTCACGCCCCCGGACGGATCGACAACTACCACACTGGTTTCATTCTGGAATCACTAACCCAGGCTAAGCGCTGTCTTGGCGCGGACTTTCCCTGGACTAAACCCTTGGAGCGCGGCCGTCAGTTCTTCTGCGAGAATTTAGTGACTGAGTCAGGCGTGCCCAAGATGCTCCCGGACCGGACGCACCCGATTGATGTCCAGAGCTGTGCCGAGTCCATCGTGACCCTCTTGCACTGCGTTCAGGACGGCATGGCGATCACGCCGCTTGAGTCCGCCATATGCTGGGGGGTGGAAAACTTGCAGAATAGAGACGGTTCCTTCGCCTTTAGAATCTATCAAGGAGGAAGAATTGATCGCAGCCCGTATATTCGCTGGGGGCAATCTTGGATGTTTCGGTCCTTGGCTTGGTATTTGGAGCACATTGCGGAGTCCGCGCATGACTGACTACATTAGGTTCGATCAAAGAGTGCAGAGCGTTATTGGCCGCGTTCGACAACTGACGCCCCTCGCGGAGCGTGCTTGTGTTTAATCCGTTTGAGGTCCTGCGTAGTCGGGCAGCTGTAAAGCGTCAACGAATCCGCGTCAACGAGGGAGTGACTCAGCTGAAGATAGCTGAGTCTGGTCGTCGTGATGGGATGCCATTCGTGACGCTTCGCGACGGCCTAACCTTCTATGGTGGGGACGCGCCCAAGTTTACCGGCACTTGGTACGCGCGGTTGCCAGCAGCAGTTCGACGCACTTTGGCGCCGGAAGCAGCTCATGTTGCCTTCGATATCGTCATTCGCTACGAGGAAGGGGGCCTGAAGCTTGGCGGCCCCAAGAAAGAAAGTCGTTACGTCCCCCAGCCAGGCGACATCGTTGCAGAAATGGGAGCTTACCAAGGATTTTTCAGCCTTAAGCTCGCAGAGCAAGTTGGTCCCACTGGTCGGGTAATTGCGATTGAGCCGATGCCAGATAACACAGATCTGCTTCGTGCGAACGCCACGGTGAATTCGCTCGATCAGATCACCGTGGTCCAATCGGGCGTGTGGTGGGAAAAGGATACAATGACATTTAGCCGACGGAAACAGGATGGCCAGTCTGCCAGCATCGGCCTTGCCTACAATGCGCCGGACCAGTTCGAGGTGCCTGTGAACACGCTGGATACAATCTTTGCGCAAGCTGACGTTCCTAGAGTCGACTTCATGGTTGTTCAGCTAAACGGTGCCGAAGCGAAGGCATTCGCGGGGCTCACCACCCTTCAGCCACGCAACCTCGCGATTGCCGCGCGTTACGATGACGAAGATGGGCCGGTTGCACCACGCCTTCGGAAGACGTTGACCGACCGCGGCTACAAAGTCGATGAGGAGCCTGGCGGTTTTCTTTTCGCCTCCTGCTGACGATGTACCTGCCGCAAAAGTTTACCCATTCAGTCACGCGTGGACTCCTGAATACGTCAATTGACGGCCTCCGACGACTTGGTCTGCTCAAAGAACAGGACCCTGAGGAATTGTCCCCCATTTTCGTCCTGTCGACTGGGCGATGCGGCACGCAAACGCTAGCAGCTCTGCTTGGCGCGTCATCCGATCTTTTGGCCGTACACGAGCCACGCCCCAGCCTCTACGGATGTAGCGCTTCTGCCTATGCAATGGGTCTCAGCGCAGCGCAGCCGTATTCTGCACTTGTGCAGGAGACCCGGGATCCACTCCTGACAGCTGCCGTGAGACTCGGCAAACGATATGCGGAGACGAGTCCGCAAATGACCTTTCTAGCACCTGGCCTACAGATCCTTTATCCAAAGGCTCGATTCATTCACCTCACCCGCGACGCAGAAGCTGTAATTTGCTCGGGACTGGGCCGGAACTGGTATCAGGGCGCGGATGCAGACTCCACCCGCATTTACCCGCGCGCGGGATCTGAAGCTGCTTGCGCCTGGGCAGGATGGGCACCGGAAACCAAGCTTGCCTGGCTGTGGGATGAGACCAATGCCTGGATCGAACAGTCCCTAACCGACTGCCAGTACCGAAGGATAAAGGCCGAGAGTATCTTTGCCGGGGAGACTGAACTGGAAGACTTGTTCGCCTGGCTCGATGTCTCGAAGCCTCGGAAAAATAAGAGTGCCGCTATTCTAGCAAGAAAGTTGAACGCTAGCCACAACACCGCAGAGTGCTCACTGCCTCAAGACGCCGTTCAGCTGATCAGTTCCCGCATGGATGCTTATGGCTACCACAGGTCAACTTGAGCCACTAAATACAGACGCGCAGCGGCGCTGCGTGGAGTACGTTCTGGATGTGCTGCTAGGGGATCGACGAGATCGCGTTGTGTACGGCCGACCGGAGCCGGAGAGCTCGCCCAGCGACCCTCACCTGTACATCATTCCCAGTTCGTTCTTTCCAGAGTACGGAACACCTAGCTCAGATCCGGCCCTTCCGCTGGCAGACTGGAAAGGGATCCCCCTTCTGTTTGGGACACCACGGAGCGAATGGTCCGGCAATCATCTGGTACTGCATGCAGACATTGTTGCCTCAAGCTACTACCTGCTCACGCGGTACGAAGAGTATACGAATCCCGCCCGTGACGCTTTTGGCCGTTTTTCCGGAAAGGGGTCTCTAGCTGGCCGTGCTGGCTTTGTGGAACGCCCGGTGGTGGACGAGTACGCCGCGCAGCTAAGTCAGATGCTCGCAGATATGGGGTACAAAAAACCGGCAGACAGAATCTTTTCTGTGACGCTCAGCCATGATGTTGATGATGTAAGCAAGTTCACCAACCCGCTTCGCACACTAGCGGGAACATGCCTTGGATGGCGGCCGCTGTCAGACATCGCTCAACATCTTAAAATCCTGTCCGGCACAGCCAAGGACCCCTATGACAACTACAACGATCTACTCGCGTTGGCAGCGACCGCTCGCGAGCAGGCAAGCTGCCCAGTTCAGAATGAGTTCTACTTTCTAGCCTCTCGGCGGGCGCACAAGCTTGATCGACGGTACGCACTGTCTTCCCGGGCAGCTCAGAGCGTGCTGCAGGACGTCCAGACTGCTGGCGCAACCGTTGGCCTTCACGTCAGCTATCAAGCCGGTCTTGATGCTACGCAGATCAGCCGTGAGTGCCAGGCGCTCGCTGCGTGCACAGATGCGCCGATCCGTAAAGCACGTTACCACTATCTAGGCTGGCGCGCTGTCAGCGATGGCTTTGCTCTCGCAGCTGCTGGGATCACAGATGATTCGACCCTAGGCTTCCCCGATCTCGCTGGATTTCGCTTAGGGGTCTGTCGTCCCGTGCCATTGTTCGATCCAGCTTCCTGCCAGCTACTGGGAATTACAGAACACCCGCTAATCGCCATGGATCGCACCCTTCGAGCGTCGCGGTACATGAACCTCGATGAAGAATCAGCCTATGAATTACTCATACGGCTTCTACGAGTGACCCAACGCCACAATGGCGAGTTTGTCACCCTGTGGCACAACGCAACGCTGGCCGATGACCCATGGCAATGGCGGGTCTACACGAGATTTCTCGCCG
>DMTJ01000337.1 GCA_003477185.1 Lentisphaeria bacterium | reverse complement strand
TATACTTTCTTCATTGCGACCCGAAATACCAATTCCAAGCAGAGATTACCATGAACTTCTCCCTGAGTGATGAGCAGATTGCCGCCTATGGCCGAGACGGGTTTATAGCCCATCGGGCTTTCCTGAGTCCAAGCGAGGTCTCCGAACTGAAAGCTGCAGTGCTGGCGGCCATTGCCGGCGTGGGCAGAAACAAGATCGCCAGTCGTGATGATGCAGAAACGATGACTGAGGGCGACACGTACTACGACAGCGTCTTCACCCAGAAACTCCTCCTCTCGCGCATCAGCGACACGATCAAACGCTACATGCTGCACCCCGAGCTGGGACGCATGTGCACGCGCCTAGAGCAGGCCAATGAGATCACCGCACCCGATGACAGCCCCGTGGACGGGTTTCGCGTCTGGCATGATCAGGCCCTGATCAAGGAGCCCTACGGAAATCCCACGGCCTGGCATCTCGACACGCCCTACTGGTCGTTTTGCTCTCGTCATGCCCTCAGCATCTGGATTGCGCTGGAAGATGCTACGCTGGAGAATGGAGCCATGTGGTTCATTCCTGGCTCCCACCGCCTGGCAAACTTCGAGAACGTGCCCATCGGACAGAACTTGAGCAGCCTCTTCAAGGTTTACCCGGAGATGACTGGAGTCGATCCCGTTCCCGTCCCCATGAAAGCTGGCGATTGCAGTTTTCACAATGGTCTTACCGCTCATGGCGCTGGCGCCAACATGACCCGAGGCCGCCGCATTGCCATGACCTGCGCCTACATGCCTATCGGCAGCACGTTCAATGGCAACAGGAACATCCTGCCCCCGGCCCTCCTCGGCCAACTCGAGGTGGGCGACGTGCTCGAGGACGACGACTGGAATCCCATCGTACACCAGGAAACGACACGGAGCACTCCATGACCTCTCCTAATTAGCGCCTTCTGACGGACCGGTAGCAGTAGCGTCGCCCGCGCCGCCAGCAATGGCACCGGGCGTAAACGCCGCTGGGGAGGAGGGCAAGTCACAGCGCCTCGGGCGACTGCTGGTGCTGATTATGAACCATCATCGCGATCTCTGCCCACGCGAGAGGCAACCAAGCGTTACTCGATGTTGGCGCAGACGCCTGCTGCTTCAAAAGCGAATTCTCCGACATTGCAGAAGTCATTCTGAAGTCACTGTAGAGAGCTTCACGCGACGATCCCGTCTTTTACAGGAAGGAAGAAAGAAAGGGAAGGGATCGTAGGTTGCCTTCCTCCCCTTCCCACCTTCCTGTAGCAATCTGCCTCCCGGTCCGCCGAAAACGCGGGGGCCATATTCTATCGAAGATCACTTGCGAAGTTCGCAGCCGTCACCTAACGTCGGCCCATCAAATCCCAAGTTCAAATGACTGTAGGGCAATAGGTCAAGGCGCAGGTACCCATGAGCATAAAACGAAAAGAACGAATCCAGACCTTGCTCAAAGGCATCGAAACGGGCGATGCGGATTCGGTTGCCGTCGTCAATCCTGGCAAGTACATCCAGCACAACCCGCAGACCCAGGAAGGTGGCGAGGGGCTGGCGGCCTTGTTCAAGCGGTTGGCGAAGAGTTCGCCTCGCGTCAATATCGTGCGCATCTTCTCGGATGGCGACTATGTCTTTGCCCACACCGAGTACGATTTTAGCACGTCACGCATTGGCTTCGAAATCTTCCGTTTCGAGGGCGACCTCACCGTTGAGCATTGGGATAACATCCAGCCCCGGAAAGGGCCCAATCCAGCCGGGCACTCCATGGTCGATGGCCCCACCAAAGCAACCGATCTTGACAGGACTGAGGACAATCGAGAACTCGTGGAATCCTTCGTGGACAAGGTGCTGATCAATGCCCAACTCGACAGAATCGAGGACTATATCGACGCCAATCGCTTCACCGATCACAACCCACGCAGCAGTGGAGGGCTCTCGATGCTACGGGCGGCTTTCACCCAGCCAGCATTCGGTGACGGAGTCTTCATCGCCTACGATAGGATGCATCGGATCCTCGCAGACGGGGATTTTGTGCTTACGGTCAGTGAAGGGGCTGCAGATGGCGTCCACACATCATTCTTCGATCTATTCCGAGTCGCGCAAGGCAAGCTCGTGGAGCACTGGGATACCACCGAGCCCGTCCCGCCGCGGCCAGGCTGACCTCTCGGTGGTTGTGACCCCGGCCGTCCAGCGCGGGCAGGTCTTCGTGCCGATGCATTACGAAGAGGCAAACGAGTTGACGCAGTCGGTGTTCGACCCGTACTCGCATCAGCCCTCCTACAAAGGAAGCGCCGTCGCCCTGGAGCCAGTCCATTGACGCGAGCCAACACTGGGAGCGCTGGCGGCCCGCCGGCCTGTTTCCCAAGGCCTTCTGGCACCCCTCCGGGGCGCGGGGGGGAGGACGCCAAATACCGGTGGTTCCTCCCGCATTCGCGGGATCCACCACCGGCTACGGTCTGAATTCCCTCCGGGAAAGAGAGCGCGGCATTCCTCCCATCCCGGAGGAATGATCGAGCTTAGCCGGTCGTAAAACCACCGGAAAGGATGCCTTCAATACCGGAGGGATGATCGAACGTAGCCGGTGGTGAAACCACC
>DMTJ01000379.1 GCA_003477185.1 Lentisphaeria bacterium | reverse complement strand
TGAACAGGCAGTGACCGGCTTTGGTGAAGTCACCTTGGGCGACAGTACGTGGACTGGCGCGCTTCTGGACGAACTCCGTATCTGGCACCGCGACCTTGAGGCGGAACAGATCGCGCGGGACCTTCACGAATTTGCTGTCTCTGACAGGGACGACCTCTGGCGCCACTTCCGCTTTGATGATGGCGGTAGCAGCATCCAGAACTTTGCGGATGATGACGACCACGGCCTAGGCGACTGGGACGACGCAATCTCTGCCGATTTGGATGGCGACGGGATCGACGATGTGACGGACACAGACGCCGATGGCACGCTTGACTGGATCGTTGACCGCCGGGATGCTCCTGCGAATGCGCAGGCCTTCTACGGCTACGTCGATAGTGATGATGATGGCATGCCAGACTGGTTCGAAAGTCTGTACGACGTGGACGACGCTGAAGAGGACGAGGATGAAGACGGCCTGACCAATATCAGCGAATTCTTGGGCGGAACCAACCCGATCGATCAGTTCAACAATGGGCGTGATGCAGGAGCCGACGAGGACGGCGACATGCTCACCAACCTGGATGAGCAGACCTATGGTACGGATCCACGCAACGCCGATACTGACGGTGATGGTATCAACGACTATGACGAACTGCATGCAGTCAGCATGGCCGGTGATCCGCTGTCGCCACTTGCCAACACCGCACCACCGCGCTTGGGCAGCTTGGACTTCCTGAATCTCACCGATGTCGTGAATGTTCCTGATAGCCAGAAGCTGGCTATGAGCTCATGGACCATCGAAGTCTGGGCCAACCCAGCATCGGCTGGTTCCGCTGGCGATCGTCTCCTGCTGCGCCGCGCTGTGGGCGTTGCGGACGGCACTCCCGTTGCGAACTTCGCACTCGGTTTGGATGAGGATGCCGCTGGCGTCCTTCGTCCGTACGTTCGCTTTGACAGCACCGACGGTCACAATGTGAAGGTTGGTGGTGAGTCTGCCCAGAATGGTGAGGTACCGTTCGATAACCTGCTCTCGATTGAGGCAGGGACTTGGACGCACTTGGCCGCGAGCTTTCACGAAGAAACCTACCTGCTGGTCCTCTATGTAGACGGGCTGCCCGTTGCTTGGATCGACCGCACGACTGCTGGTGATGTACCTGTCACAATCGGCAATGGCCAAGATGTCGCTGGGACGACCTTCGTCGGCGCCCAGACCACCATCGGTGGCAACTATCTGGGTTCGATTGATGAAGTCCGGGTCTGGTCCGAGGCACGCGACGCCGAGCAAGTCGGCGCGCTGTACCGCTCCACGGTTCCAGGCTTCACCGGCAAGATCGAGCGTTTCGACGCCGAGCGCCGTGGACCGCGTTCCATCACTGAAATGCTCGCGCAAGAGCACACTGCCGATGAGATCATCGTCCGCTATGCAGACGGCGTGCCAAGTAAGGATCATGCCGCGATCAACGCCACGGTCGGCGTAGCCACGCTCAAGAGCTTCAACACCGGTCACACGCTGGTACAGATTGCCGACGGCGAATCCCTGGAAGCAACCCTTGCCGAGTTCCAAGGCCGCGCGGACATCGAATACGCAGAGCCGAATTACATCGTCTCCGCGATTCGGACGCCGAACGACCCAGATTTCGCCAAGTTGTGGGGCATGAACAATGTCACCGAGGGCTTCGAGCACACGGATATCAACGGACCCGAAGCGTGGGACGTAAACACTGGCTCTCACGAAGTCATCGTCGCGGTCATTGACACCGGCGTTGACTACACCCATCCTGATCTTGCCGCAAACATGTGGAAGAACGAAGGCGAAACCCCGGATAACGGGATCGACGACGATGGCAATGGCTTCATCGACGATGTCTACGGGTACGACTTCGCCCAGGACGACGGGGACCCGATGGATGTGGACGGGCACGGGACGCATGTCTCTGGCACCGTTGGCGCCGTGGGCGACAACAATGTCGGTGTCGTCGGGGTAGCCTGGAACGTGCGCATTATGGCGCTCCGCTTCCTCGGTGACAATGGCTCTGGGACCACAGCAGATGCCATCGCGGCCATCGACTATGCTGTTCAGATGGGCGCCACGCTCACCAACAACAGCTGGGGCGGCGGCGGTTTCTCGCAAGCCCTTTACGACTCGATCGCCCGCGCCCAGGCCGTTGGCCAGCTCTTTGTCGCTGCTGCTGGCAACGACGCCGGCAACAACGACTCCAATCCAGCCTACCCGGCAAGCTACGACCTAGAGAACATCATCTCTGTCGCAGCGATCAGCCGTGACGGCCAGATGGCAGGCTTCAGCAACTATGGCATCACCACCGTAGACATCGCTGCTCCTGGTGTCGAGATCTACAGCACTCGCCTTGGCGGTGGCTACCACAATCTGCAGGGCACTTCGATGGCATCACCACATGTCGCGGGTGCTGCTGCTGTGCTGCTCTCGGCGCAGCCAAAGCGTACCTTCCTCGAGATCAAGACACGCCTGCTCGAAACGGCGACGCCGCTGGCAAGCCTGGACGGCCGCATTCTCACGGGTGCCACGCTGAACCTCGGCGAAGCGCTGGCGACTGTGGAAGCAACCGGGCTGATCGCCTACTTCAATGCTGACGAAGCCATCGCTGGCTCTGCCTTCGTGCAGGACCTGACCGAATCCGAGGACTTCTCCTTGGCACTGCGCGGGCGTCATACCCGCCACGCAGCCACGCTGACAGGTGCCTCGGTCGTCAACAGCAGCTTTGCCCCGACTCACGGCGACCTCGATGGCGACAACCTGCCAACTTGGTTCGAACACGCTTACGGCCTGAATCCGACCGCAGCAGAAGAGAACGACGAAGATGGCGACGGCCTGGACGAAGTTGCTGAATGGCGCTCCGGTACCAGCCCGATCGACGCGACCACCAACGGCACCTCCGATGCGCAGCGTAACCCTGACAGTGATGACCTGAGCAACCTCGAAGAGGCTGCCCAGAGCACAGATCCGTGGAATGCCGCTGCTGATACGGATGACGACGGCGCTGAAGACAATGCAGAACTGTTCGCCAATGCTGTGACCAGCAGTCCGATCCAGCCGCTGTCACCGTATGTGCCTCGCGTCCTGTCCTTGCCGACCGAAGGCGCCACTCTAGCAGTACCAAACCAGAGTCGCTTCAACCTTGCTGAAAGCTGGACCGTGGAGACCTGGATCAAGCTGAGCACCAGCGATACCGATGGTGGTATCATCGTATCGCGCCGCATCGCCGATGCGCATGACGATGACGACGCTCGTTCCGTCAACTATGAGCTGGGCATCAACAGCAGCCTGCAGCCATACGCCAGCTTTACTGGCAGCTATGAAGACCACGGCTCCGCCAGCGTGATCGCCACCTCCGGGGCGTCGATTCTTGCGGAACGTTGGAGTCACGTAGCAGCTCAGTACGACGCCGAGAGCGGCGAGTTGAGTATCACGGTCAATGGCTTGCTGCAAAACACCGTCACCAGCGGGATTGCCCCCGCCGCGGACGTGATTGGCTGGAGCAGCATGGCAGTCGGTGAAGGCTTGGCGGCCGAGCTGGACGATCTCGCAATCTGGAGTAGCGCCTCCACAAGCGACTTGACCGGTCAGGGATTCCACACCGGGTCGGATGCTCTCGTCGCCCTGTATCGCTTCGATGACAGCGGAACTACGGCCCAAGACTTCGCAATGCCTGTGAATGACTGGTTGTCTGGCTGGCATCACGCAGCAACCTTCGCTGGCTCGAACGATGGCGTCTCTGGTGACAATCCAGTCGCAGTCAACCTTGACAGCGATGGCGACGGCATGGCGGACTGGTGGGAACTCCACTTCTTCGGCAACTTGGGCCGCGATGGCTCCGGGGATGTCGACGGCGATAGCCTCAGCGACTACTACGAGTGGCTCGCTGGAACCGATCCGACCGACCAGATCACCTACAACGACGGCATCCGTGATGATCGTCGCGATCTAGACAACGACAACCTGTCCAATCTCAACGAGCAACTGCGTGGCACCCA